>JAFOIV010000035.1 GCA_017420535.1 Eubacterium sp.
ATCAGGATCTTACTATTATGGATGCCTGCCTTAATGCGGGAGTTCATTATGTAGATACAGCAAACTATGAGCCTGAAAATATTGATGACCCTGAATGGAGAAAGGTTTATGACAAAAGATGTAAAGAACTTGGATTCTCTGCATATTTCGATCATTCATGGCAGTGGGCTTATAAGGAGAAGTTTGAAAAGGCTGGTCTTACAGCTATCCTTGGAACAGGTTTTGATCCAGGTGTAACCAGCGTATTTGCTGCATATGCAAAGAAGCATTATTTTGATGAGATAGATACAATAGACATTCTTGACTGCAATGGTGGTGATCATGGATATGCATTTGCCACAAACTTTAATCCTGAGATCAACTTAAGAGAAGTATCAGCTCCTGGTTCATATCTTGAAAATGGTAAGTGGGTTGAGATCCCTGCTATGAGCATTCATAGAAAATATAACTTCGATCAGGTTGGAGAAAAGGATATGTACCTTCTTCATCACGAAGAGATTGAAGCCCTTGGACGTAATATGCCTGAAGTAAAGAGAATCAGATTCTTTATGACATTTGGACAGAGCTATCTTGATCATATGAGATGCCTTGAAGAAGTTGGAATGCTTTCAACAGAGCCTATTAACTACAATGGAACAGAGATCGTTCCTATACAGTTCCTTAAAGCTCTTCTTCCAGACCCAGCTTCTCTTGGACCAAGAACTGTTGGTAAGACAAATATCGGATGTATCTTCACAGGTAAGAAGGACGGAAAAGAAAGAAAGATCTATATCTACAACGTATGCGATCACCAGGAATGCTATAAAGAACTTGGTTCACAGGCTATTTCTTATACAACAGGTGTTCCAGCAATGATCGGAACTATGCTTCTTGCAACAGGTCAGTGGAAGAAGCCGGGTGTATTTACAACAGATGAATTTGACCCGGATCCATATATGGAAGCACTTAATAAATATGGCCTTCCTTGGGTTGTAGATGAAAACCCTGTGCTTGTTGACTAAATGTAGTTTAAGACTCTAAAAAGTTAGTTAGAGTTAGTACTTAATATATGTAGAGTTAGCAGGGAAAAACTTTTCAAAATATATGTCGAGGGACAAGATAATTTTTTAAACGGAGATTTAACATGAAGATCACGGAAATTCCTACACCATCCTATGTGATAGATGAAAAACAGCTTAAGGAAAATTTGCAGATCCTTTCTAGAGTTGAGAAAGAGGCAGGATGTAAGATCCTTCTTGCGCAGAAGGCTTTCTCAGCATTTGCAGAATATAAGCTTATAGGAAAATATCTTTCAGGAGCAACTGCATCAGGACTTTACGAAGCAAGACTTGGAGCAGAAGAAATGGGGAAGGAAAATCATATCTTTTCACCGGCCTATAAAAAGGACGAGATAGATGAGATAAGCCGTATCTGTGATCATATTATATTTAATTCATTTTCTCAGTTAGATAAATATGCAGAGATAATTAAAAAAGCCGGGAAAGGAATTGGACTTCGGATAAACCCTGAATGTTCGACACAGGAGGGCCATGAGATATATGACCCATGTGCTCCTGGTTCAAGACTTGGAGTAACAAGAAAAAATTTCGATAAGGGCTTAAAGGACTATCCTGGTTTGTTTGACTTAGTAGATGGTATCCATATGCATACACTCTGCGAGCAGAATGTGGATGACCTTATCACAACAGTAGCAGCTTTAGAAGAAAAGTTTGGAGATATTTTAAAGAGCCCTAAGATCAAATGGCTTAATCTTGGAGGCGGACATCATATAAGCCGAAAGGATTACGGAGTGGATGAGCTGATTTCCCTTATAAAGCGTCTTAAGGACAGCTATAATGTTGAGGTTTATCTTGAGCCGGGGGAGGCTGTTGCCCTTAATGCAGGTTATCTTGTAACAGAAGTCTTAGATATTGTTGAAAATGATATCTCTATCCTTCTTCTTGATGCATCAGCTGCCTGCCATATGCCGGATGTTTTAGAAATGCCTTATCGACCACCTCTTAAAGATAGTGGAGAAAAGGATGAAAAGCCCTTTAATTATAGACTTTCTTCTTGCACCTGTCTTGCAGGAGACGTGATAGGGGATTATTCATTTGATAATAAGATAAAGCCTGGAGACAGACTGTATTTTGAGGATATGGCCATTTATTCAATGGTTAAAAATAATACATTTAACGGTATGGCCCTTCCATCCATATATGCTATGGATGAGGAAGGAGAATGCCGTCTTATTAAAGAATTCTCATATGAGGATTTTAAGGAGAGACTTTCATGACAGAATTAATAAGAAAAGTTCCAAAGGAAATGGGATTTATAATGCCTGCAGAGTTTGAAGAGCATGAAGGAACTATCCTTATATGGCCAGTAAGACCTGGTTCATGGACTAACGGAGGAGCTGATGTACAGCCCACTTTTCTTCAGATTGCTGTTAATATAGCTAAAGCTGAAAAGGTGTATTTTTGCTCTAATGAAGAAAACTATTCCTGGATGAAGGAAGAGATTGATGCTTTTATTAGTTCCTGTGAGGGGGAAAAAGAACCAGATGAAATTAAGATAATAAGAAAAAATATCATTCCAATGATCCTTGATTCAGATGATGCCTGGGCTAGAGATATAGGTCCCACATTTGTAAAAGATGAAGATGGCAGATTAAGGGCCATCAACTGGCGCTTTAATGCCTGGGGAGGACTTTATAACGGACTTTACAGCAGCTGGGAAAAAGATAATGCTTTTGCCCTGGCCTTTGCTGAAAAGACAGGCTATGAAACATTTGACGGTGAAGATTTTGTTCTTGAAGGAGGAGCTATCCATGTGGATGGGGAAGGTACCTGCGTAGTTACAGAGGAATGCCTTCTTAGCCCTGGTAGAAATCCTGATATGACAAAGGAAGAAATAGAAAAAAGACTTATGGAAATGCTGGGAGTAACGAAGGTTATCTGGCTTCCATATGGTATATATAACGATGAGACAGATCAGCATATAGATAATGTGTTTGCCTTTGTAAAACCTGGTGCTGCAGTCCTTGCCTGGACAGATGATAAGGATGATCCTCAGTATGAGATGAGTTTGGCTGATCTTAAGGTTTTAGAAGAAGCAAGGGACGCAAAGGGGCGAAAGATAGAGATAACAAAGATTCGTATTCCTAAGGTTCCTGTTACTATAACAGAAGAGGAAATGAGAAGTCTGATGCCGGATGAAGGTGAAGACGAAAGGGAAGTAGGAGAAAGACTCGCTGCAAGTTATGTGAATTTTTATATAGCAAATTCCTGTGTTCTTGTGCCTTCCTTTGGTGAGGGAAATGAAGAGACAGACAGGGAAGCTTTTGAAAAACTTTCTTGCCTTTTTAAAGATAGACCGGTGGTTATGATCCCTGCAAGAAAGATAATCGTTGGCGGTGGTAATATCCATTGCATAACCCAGCAGATACCTAAGGGCGTAAGATAAAAATATGAGGTAATTCTTTATGAGACAAGTTACAGTTGCTGCAATTCAGATGCAGATGACAGAAAACCTAGAAGAAAATATAAAAAAAGCTGATAAAATGGTAAGAGAAGCGGCAGCTAAAGGCGCAAATGTTATACTTCTTCCTGAATTATTTGAAAGACCATACTTCTGTCAGGAAAGAAGATATGAATATTATGAATATGCAAAGCCAGTAGAAGAAAATGATGCTGTGAAACATTTTAAAGAGGTTGCAAAAGAACTTCATGTTGTACTGCCTATAAGCTTCTATGAAAGAGATGGATATGTACTGTATAATTCCATAGCACTTATTGATACAGACGGAAAAGTCCTTGGGGTTTATAGAAAAACTCATATACCAGATGATCATTTCTATCAGGAAAAATTCTATTTCACACCGGGCAACACAGGCTATAAGGTGTGGGATACAGAATTCGGAAAGATTGGAGTAGGAATTTGTTGGGATC
>JAFOIV010000036.1 GCA_017420535.1 Eubacterium sp.
AGAGGAAGAAGAGGGAAAAGAGGAAAAAGAGGAAAAAGTTGAGGCTTCAAAAGCTGATACAGATTCAGCAGTTGAGGATTCAGCAGTAAAGGATTCAGCAGTAAAAGATTCGCCAGTAAGTGATTTCATTGCAGAATTAAATAAGGATGATGCAGTGGATTCAGCGATAGATTCAGAAGATGTGGCTACAGAGACATCAAGCACAGAAGCATCAAGCACAGAAGCATCAAGCACAGAAGCAGCTTTTGATGAAGTTGCAGAAACAGTTACAGATGCGGCTGCAGAGGCTGTAAAGGAGGAGATGCCACAGTTTGAAGTGGAAGCTCCTAAGTTTGATTTTGATTCTGTAAGCAAAGCTACAGAAAGCGGTGACTCTCTTGTGGAAGAAGAGACAAAGAAAGCATCTCAGGATATCGTTTCAAAGATCGGTATGCCAGAAGCTAATGTTAATGGTGACACAGGAAGTATCGTCCTTGAAGAAGCACTTGATAATAACAGTGGTGTTCACGTGGATTATCATGATTTTGAAGAAGAATCATTTGAAGAAAAATTAAGAAGAGAAGCGGCAGAGAAAGATCATAGTATTGATTCAGCTTTTGACTTTATGGATGAAGATAAATAGTCTATTGATTTTAGAAGTGATTTGCTGATATAATACATCCTTGCAGGTTACGTAATTTTAATGGCCTTGAGGCAGATAACCTTAAGGCCATTTTTATTCTATATAGCGGAGGAAATAGGGATGGCAGAAGAAAGCACATCAAAACACTTTATTGAACAGATAATTGATAAAGATCTTGAAGAAGGAAAATATGAGAAGATTGTAACTCGTTTCCCTCCAGAGCCAAACGGTTATCTTCATATCGGACATGCTAAGTCTATACTTCTTAACTATGGACTTTCAGTAGAATATGGTGGAGATTTCCATCTTAGATTTGATGATACAAATCCAACAAAGGAAAAAGAAGAATTCGTTAAGTCTATCGTTGCAGACGTTGAATGGTTAGGAGCTGAATTTAAGGGCGGTGTGCTCTTTGCTTCTGATTATTTTGATAAAATGTATGAGATTGCAGAAAAGCTTATCATGAAGGGTAAGGCTTATGTTGATGATCTTACAGCAGATGAGATAAGAGAATATCGTGGAACTCTTACAGAGCCTGGTAAGAACAGCCCTTGGAGAGACAGATCTGTTGAAGAAAACCTTCAGCTTTTCCGTGATATGAAAGATGGTAAATTTGAAGACGGTGCTAAGGTACTTCGTGCCAAGATAGATATGGCATCTCCTAACATCAACATGAGAGATCCTATCATTTACCGTATTGCTCGTATGACTCACCACAACACAGGTGATAAATGGTGCATCTATCCAATGTATGACTTTGCTCATCCTATTGAAGATGCCATTGAAGGAATAACACATTCAATCTGTACACTTGAGTTTGAGGATCACAGACCTCTTTATGACTGGGTTGTTACAGAGGCTGAATTCCCTCATCCACCAAAGCAGATAGAATTTGCAAAGCTTTATCTTACAAATGTTGTTACAGGTAAGAGATACATCAAGAAGCTTGTTGAAGACGGCATCGTAGACAGCTGGGAAGATCCACGTCTTGTTACTATCGCAGCTCTCAGAAGAAGAGGATTCACACCTGAATCTCTTAAGACTTTCATGAAGCTGGTTGGTATTTCAAAGGCTCAGGGTTCAGTTGATTATGCTATGCTTGAGTACTGCATCCGTGAAGACCTTAAACCAAAGGTTCCACGTGTTATGGCAGTTCTTGATCCTGTTAAGCTTATCATTGATAACTATCCAGAAGGCGTAACAGAAGAGATCGAAGTTGAGAATAATAACGATCTTCCGGGAGCAGGCACAAGAAAGGTAACATTCTCAAGAGAGCTTTACATTGAAAGAGAAGACTTCATGGAAGAAGCTCCTAAGAAATATTTCCGTATGTTCCCTGGAAATGAAGTAAGACTTAAGGGTGCTTACTTTGCCAAGTGCGTTGGTTGTGATAAGGACGAAAATGGAAATATCATTGCAGTTCACTGCACATATGATCCTGAAACTAAGGGCGGCGACTGTGCAACCCGTAAGGTTAAGGGTACTATCCACTGGGTAAATGCAGCTGATGCTGTTGATGCAGAAGTTCGTCTTTATGAGAATATCATTGATGAAGAGAAGGGTAAGCTTAACGAGGACGGTTCTCTTAATCTTAATCCTAATTCTCTTGTAATTATGAAGGATGCAAAACTTGAAGCAAGCCTTCGCAATGCAAAGAAGGAAGAGAAGTTCCAGTTCATCAGAATGGGTTACTTCTGTGTTGATATGAAGGATTCAACTCCTGATCATCTTGTATTTAACAGAACAGTAGGCTTAAAGAGCTCATATAAGCCACAGTAATAATTATTTAATCCCTGCCGGAAGTGTCTTATTCTGGCAGGGATTTTTATTTGTGATTCAGAATTTTTTAATAAGTGGATTTTTTCCTAAAAATAGCAAATTAGACTTGATTTTTTTCTGAAAATAAGTACAATGATAGTTGTGTGTTAGCACTCAAGAGAATTGAGTGCTAAATTGAAATCAGAAAATGATCTGGAACATGGTTTTTAACCATATGACAGATTAGAATAATCATTAGGAGGCATATATAATGAATATCAAACCATTAGGCGACAGAGTAGTTTTAAAGCAGGCTGAAGTTGAAGAAACAACTAAGTCAGGCATCATTTTAACAGGTAATTCAAAAGAAAAGCCACAGTACAGCGAAGTTGTTGCTGTAGGTCCTGGAAAGGTTGAGGATGGAAAGCTCATTCCTATGACAGTTCAGGTTGGACAGAAGGTTGTATTTTCACAGTATGCTGGCTCAGAGATAACTCTTGGCGAAGATAAGTACACAGTAGTTTGCGAATCAGATATCCTTGGTATCATTGAGTAATTTAAGATATTTGAGACAGACTACCGAAGAAATCGGACAGATCAATTTTTTACTATAAAAGGAGATGTACATAATGGCAAAGGAAATTAAGTACGGTGCTGAAGCTAGAAAGGCACTTGAAGCAGGCGTAAATAAATTAGCGGATACAGTTAGAGTAACAATCGGTCCTAAGGGAAGAAATGTAGTTCTTGATAAGTCATATGGTTCACCACTTATCACAAACGACGGTGTTACAATCGCAAAAGAGATCCAGCTTGATGATCCATTTGAAAATATGGGTGCTCAGGTTGTTAAAGAAGCTGCTACAAAGACAAATGATGTAGCAGGTGATGGTACAACAACAGCTACAGTTCTTACACAGGCTATGATCAATGAAGGTATGAAGAACCTTGCAGCAGGTGCTAACCCAATCGTTCTTAGAAAGGGTATGAAGAAGGCTACAGAAGCTGCAGTTAAGGCTATCCTTGAAATGAGCCAGCAGGTAAATGGTAAGAACCAGATCGCTAAGGTTGCTGCTATTTCAGCAGGTGATGAAGAAGTTGGAAATCTTGTAGCAGACGCTATGGAAAAGGTTTCTAAGGACGGCGTTATCACAGTTGAAGAGTCAAAGACAATGAAGACAGAACTTGACCTTGTTGAAGGTATGCAGTTCGACAGAGGATATGTATCAGCTTACATGTCAACAGATATGGAAAAGATGGTTGCTGAGCTTTCAGATCCATACATCCTTATCACAGACAAGAAGATCTCAAATATCCAGGATATCCTTCCTACACTTGAAGAAATCGTAAAGACAGGTGCATCACTTCTTATCATCGCTGAGGATGTTGAGGGTGAAGCTCTTACAACACTTATCGTTAATAAGCTTCGTGGAACATTTAACGTAGTAGCTGTTAAGGCTCCTGGTTATGGTGACAGAAGAAAAGATATGCTTCAGGATATCGCTATCCTTACAGGCGGTACAGTAATCTCATCTGAGCTTGGTTATGAATTAAAGGATGCTACATTAGAGCAGCTTGGACGTGCTAAGTCAGTTAAGGTTACAAAGGACAATACAACAATCGTTGATGGCGAAGGTTCATCAGATGATATTAAGGAAAGAGTTGCTCTTATCAAGACTCAGCTTGCAGAGACAACATCAGAATTCGACAAAGAGAAGCTTCAGGAAAGACTTGCCAAGCTTGCTGGTGGTGTTGCAGTTATCAGAGTTGGTGCTGCTACAGAGACAGAAATGAAGGAAGCTAAGCTTAGACTTGAAGATGCTCTTAATGCTACAAGAGCAGCAGTTGAAGAAGGTATCATCTCAGGTGGTGGATCAGCTTATGTTCACGCTACAAAGAAGGTTGCTGAACTTGCTTCTTCACTTGCAGGTGATGAGAAGACTGGTGCAAACATCGTTTGCAAGGCTATGGAAGCTCCACTTTTCCACATTGCAGCTAACGCTGGTCTTGAAGGTGCAGTTATCGTAAATAAGGTTAAGGAATCAGAAGATGCAGTTGGTTTCGATGCTTACAATGAAGAATATGTAAATATGGTTGAATCAGGAATCATCGATCCTGTTAAGGTTACAAGAACAGCCCTTGAAAATGCTACATCAATCGCTTCAACACTTCTTACAACAGAGTCAGTTGTTGCTGATATCAAGGATCCTGCAGCAGCAGCTGCAGCTCCAAACCCAGGCATGGGAATGATGTAACATTACGTCTCGTTCATCGGACGGGATTAGGTGTTTACGTCTCGTCCTGCGGACGAGGTTAAGTGCTGACGTTTAAAAAAGAGAGAATTGGCTCGTCCAATTCTCTCTTTTTTTTGTTTACCTGATTTAATATTTAAGCTATAATACATTTTGGGTTTTTATGACTTCTAGAATAAAGAAAGAAGATTTGTGAATGGTTGAAGAAAGTATTCTAAAAGAACTTATCAAAGGTGCAAGATTAGCAAGAAGCAAGGCTTATGCTCCATATTCGGGTTATAAAGTAGGGGCGGCTGTGCTTTCTTCTGACGGAGAAATTTATACTGGTTGTAACATTGAAAATGCATCTTACGGACTTAGTAATTGTGCGGAAAGAACCGCGATATTTAAAATGGTAAGTGAGGGGAAATGTGAGATAAAAGCCATGGCGATAATAGGATCAGGTGACACACCTGCATTTCCTTGCGGGGCCTGCAGACAGGTTATAAGTGAGTTCGCCACAGGCGATACAGAGATTATTGTACTTTATTCAGAAGACAAATATCAGGTCTATACATTAAAAGACCTTCTACCACATACATTTAAATTAGATTAAGGAGTAATCAGATTTGAGAGATTTAGCAGCATACGAATTAGTAGAAAAGAAAGAACTTCCTGAATATAACGGAGTAGGATATGTACTTTCCCATAAAAAGACAAAGGCAAGAGTACTTGTTATTGAGAATGATGATGATAATAAGGTGTTTAACATCGGTTTTAGAACACCACCATCAAATTCAAAAGGTGTACAGCATATCATAGAACATACAGTGCTATGCGGATCTGATAAATATCCGGCCAAAGATCCATTTGTTGAATTAGCTAAGGGAAGTCTTAATACATTTCTTAATGCTATGACATATCCGGATAAGACTGTTTATCCGGTGGCCAGCTGTAACTCCAAGGATTTCCATAATCTTATGGATGTATATCTTGATGCGGTTTTTCATCCATTTATCTACCTTAAGGAGGAGATCTTTAAGCAGGAAGGATGGCACTATGAACTTGAAGATAAGGATGCAAGTCTTAATATAAATGGCGTTGTTTATAACGAGATGAAGGGTGTTTATTCATCTCCAGACAGCGTTGTAGGACGTACTATTGCCAATACACTTTTTGCTGACTCAGTATATAGTAAGGATTCAGGTGGATTTCCGGATGATATCATCGAACTTTCAAGAGAAGAGTACCTTGATTATCATAAGAATTATTATCATCCATCCAACAGTTACATTTATCTTTATGGTGATATGGATGCTGCTAAAGAGCTGGAATATATTGATGAGGAATATCTTTCAGATTATGAATATCTTTATGTTCCATCTGAAATTAAGGAAAATCCTCCTTTCAAGGCTCCTGTTTCAGTAAAAAAGAGCTATTCTATAGCAGATAATGATGAAACTGAGAAGAATACTTATCTTACTTATAATGTGGTTGTTGGAAATACATTAGATAAGCTTCTTACTACATCATTTGACATACTTACTTATGTTCTTCTTGATGCTCCTGGAGCACCACTTAATAAGGCG
The DNA here is from genome assembly GCA_017420535.1 of Eubacterium sp. Taxonomy (GTDB): domain Bacteria; phylum Bacillota; class Clostridia; order Lachnospirales; family Lachnospiraceae; genus Eubacterium_Q. The sequence continues at coordinate 6,198 of JAFOIV010000036.1, forward strand.
CTTATTGATGCAGGTATCTGCGCTGAGGTTGAAAGTTCTTATGACACAAGCACACTTCAGCCTGTATTTTCTATCATTGCTCATAATGCAGAAGAAGAGGATGAGGAAAGATTTAAGAAGATAATAGAAGATACATTAACTGATCTTACTAATAATGGCATTTCTGAAAAGTCTTTAGAAGCTGCTGTTAATAAATTCGAATTTAAGCATAAGGAAGCTAATTTCGGAAGATGGCCTAAGGGACTTATGATCGGCCTGGATTCATTTGAAACCTGGTTATATGACGATGATAAGGCACTTTATCTCTTCAGTCTCAATGAAGTATTTGATGAGCTTCATGAATTAGTTAAGAAGGGTGGCTATTTTGAAGGGCTTATCAGAGATTACATCCTTAACAATAACTATAAGGCTTTTGTTACTGTAGTGCCTGAAAAGGGACTTAATCAGAAACATGAGGCAGAGTTTAGAAAGAAACTTGATACTTATAAGAACCTTCTTTCAGATTCAGAGATTGAAGCCATTGTAAATGATACAAAGCACTTAAAGCAGTATCAGGGTGAACCAACACCTGCTGAGGATTTAGAGAAGATTCCGCTTCTTACACTTGATGATATTAAGAAAGAAGCAAGAAAGCAGAAGAATAAAGTTGATACAATCTCTGGAACAACAGTTGTAAGCCATGACATTTTTACAAATGGCATTACTTACCTGGATTTTAATTTCAGCATTAATGATCTGGATGTGGAAATGTATAGAACAGCATCTCTTCTTTGTGAGATCTTTAAATACGTGGATACTGACAGTCATAAGATAGATGAGCTTTCAAATGAAGTTGATAATACTACCGGTGGAATCGGATTCTCAACAGGTGTATTACCAAGCTTTAAGAAAGATAAGGTTGAGCCATATATTTACTTTGCAGCAAGAACAAAGTGTCTTGATGAAAGAATAGAGGATTCAGTCCGTCTTGTAAAAGAGATCCTTGAAGAGTCTCATATCACAGATAAGAAGAGACTTATGGAGATTATTAAAGAAACCAAGTCATCTATTAAGGACAGCTTAGTTGAGTCAGGACATATCACAGCTTCTCAGAGAGCACTTTCATATATATCACCGGTTGCATTTGTGAAGGAAAATATGGAAGGCCTTGCTTATTACAGATATTTAGATGATCTTGATAAGAATTTTGAAGACAGATACGAAAGTCTCTGCAGTGACCTTAAAGAAGTATTAAGTCTTATGCTTCGTAAGGAGAATCTTATTATTTCCTACACATCAGATAAGGATCCTGTTAAGACTTTAGAAAATGTCATTTCTGAATTTACTTCAGGTCTTTCAAATGAAGGGGAAAGAACAGGGGTTAAGACTCCTGAACTTGTTATCAAAAATGAAGGCTTTAAGACAGCAAGTAAGGTTCAGTATGTGGCTACTGCCGGTAATTTCGTTGAAAAAGGTTTCAGATATACCGGAGCCCTTAATGTACTTCAGATGATCTTTTCCTATGACTACCTTTGGATCAATGTAAGAGTAAAGGGCGGCGCTTATGGTGCCATGTGTGATTTCGGAAGAAGCGGATATGCATATCTTACTTCATACCGTGATCCAAATCTTATGGATACATATAAGATCTATCAGGAAGCTTATAAGTATGTTAAAGAATTTGATCAGTCAGATAGAGACATGCTTAAATATATCATCGGTGCCATCGCAAAGATGGATACACCATTTACACCTTCATCTTACGGAACATTTTCATTTAGCTGCTACCTTACAGGTATAACAGATGAAATGCTTCAGCAGGAAAGAGATGAGGTGCTTAATTGCACACAGGAGACTATAAGATCTTTAGCAGATACTGTTAAAGCCATTACTGACACAGGTATTATCACAGCTGTAGGTGATGAGAAGCTTATTGAAGAAGCGGCTGAGAATTTTAAAACTGTTGAGAATTTATATTAAAACCAGAGGTAATAAATTGGAAGATAATAAAGTTTTTAAATCAGGTTTTACTGCCATTATAGGCAGACCAAATGTTGGAAAATCAACTCTTATGAATGCTCTTATCGGGCAGAAGATTGCCATTACATCAGGCAGGGCTCAGACTACAAGAAGACGTATTGAGACTGTCTATACAGATGACAGAGGACAGATAGTTTTTGTGGATACTCCGGGTATCAATAAAGCAAAGACCAAGTTAGGAGATTACATGCTTGAAAGCGCAGAAGGGTCTCTTAGAGCTGTTGACTGTATCATGTGGCTGGTGGAACCAACAACATTTATTGGCGCAGGAGAGAGAGCCATAATTGAAATGCTTTCCCGCTGCCATGTGCCTGTAATCCTTGTGATTAATAAGATTGACGCGGTTAAGCCGGAGGAAGTACCTAAGGCTATTGATAAGTATAAGAGTGAGCTTCCATTTGCGGATATTGTTCCGGTTTCAGCTATTAAGAACAAGAATACAGATGAGCTTTTAGATATCATTTTCAGTCATCTTCATGAAGGACCAATGTATTATGATGAGGATACTGTTACTGAGGAAACAGTAAGGGACATCGCTTCTGAACTTATCCGTGAGCAGGCATTAAAGCTTCTGGATAAGGAAGTGCCTCACGGTATTGCGGTGCTTATTGATTCCATGAAGGAAAGAGAAGGCCAGGATATAACTGATATCGAGGCTACTATCATTTGTGAGAGAGATTCTCATAAGGGAATCATCATTGGTAAAAACGGGGCCATGTTAAAGAAGATAGGCTCAAGAGCCAGAGCAGAAATAGAGGATATGCTTGAGCAGAAAGTTAATCTTAAGATCTGGGTAAAGGTAAGACCGGGCTGGAGAGATAACAACATGCTTCTTCGTGAATATGGTTATGACAAGAAGGATCTTAGATAGAGGATTAGATAATGGAAGGTGATATAGTCGTTAGAGGTATTGTCCTTACAGCGGCATTATATGGTGAATATGATAAGAGACTTGTGCTGCTTACAGATACCCTGGGACGTATCACTGTTTTTGCAAATTCCGCCAGAAGAGAGAAAAGTCCTTTGAAAGCAGCGTGTCAAAGCTTTACCATGGCTAAGTTCAGACTGCGTCAGGGAAGAAATGCCTATACTCTTATTTCTGCAGAGATAGAGAATTCCTTCAGGGAAATGGCTCTTGATATGGAAAAAATGTGCTATGGCGCATATATGTGCGAGCTGATGGATTTCTTTACTCATGAAGGAGTCCGGGCAGCGGCAGAATTAAATCTTTTGTATGTATCATTTTTAGCTTTGCTGGATGATAGATATGATAACAGACTGATAAAAACAGTTTTTGAATTAAAGACTCTTGATATTGAGGGAATCGGGCTTCATATGGGAAGCTGTGTCATTTCCGGGGATAAGGAAAATATTCATCATATTGATTATTCCCTGGGCGGGGCAGTGTGCGACAGCTGTCTTAAGAGAGCCAGGCATCCCGTAAGGATTTCTGCCGGGGCCCTTTATACCATGAGGTACATACTTTCATCAGGAATTTCAAAAGTATATAATTTTAAACTTGAAGAACATTTGCTAAAAGAAGTCAGTGATCTTACGACGGGATATCTTAAACGAAATGCAGATCGTGAATTTAAATCGCTTATGATACTTGAAAATATTACCGAATCAATGTAGAATCGTTTAGGATAATCAAAAGAGAATTAATAGTAAAAGAGGTATGAGATCAAAATGAGGAAATTTAAGACTTTTACCTGCATGATACTTATGTGTTTAATGATATTAGCATTAGCAGCGTGTGGAATGAATGGAAAAGAAGAATCAAAGGAAGAGAAGGATTACTGTAAAGATGTTAAAGAAAATGAGATAACATTTTATCAGGATGGTTCGATTCTTGAAATAGCTGTTGTAGATATGTCTGATTTAAATGATACAACAGATCTTTCTGATTATGTAAAGACTCAGGTTCAGGGCTATAATAAAGCCGCTGGTGTCGATAAGATCAGTCTTTTGCAGTTTAAAGAAGAGGGAAAAACTTATAAAACTGCCATCAAATATTCAGATCTTGAAACATTTAATAAATTTAATGGATATGATTTCAAACTCACAATTTATAAATCACAGGATATAGATGCCCTTTCTGGCACAGCTGCAACTTTAACTGATGCAGCAAATGGAAATACTGTTGGATCAGCAGAGATTAAGAACGAAGGACTTATGATGCTGGTTTTTGATACGAAATACCTAATCAAGGTTCAGAATGGCAAGATCCTCTATACAGCCCACGGCGCCGAGAAATATGGCGACGGTGCACTTTATAATGATACAGAAGATCTTGCAGTAGTATTATTTGCGTTCAAGTAAGGAAAACCTTACTAAGATATAAGAACAAGAAACTTAAGGAGAAATGATATGGAAAAGACATTGGAAAAAATCGTAGCTCTTGCAAAATCAAGAGGATTCGTATATCCGGGTTCTGAGATATACGGTGGTCTTGCTAACACATGGGACTACGGAAACCTCGGCGTTGAGTTAAAGAACAACGTAAAGAAGGCTTGGTGGAAAAAATTCATCCAGGAGAATCCTTACAACGTTGGTATTGACTGCGCAATCCTTATGAACCCTCAGACATGGGTAGCATCAGGACATCTTGGAAGTTTCTCAGATCCACTTATGGATTGTAAGGAATGCCATGAGAGATTCAGAGCAGATAAGATCATTGAGGACTTCGCTGCTGAAAATGGTATTGAACTTGAGAGTTCAGTAGATGGATGGACAAATGAGCAGATGGAGAAGTTCATTAATGAACATAATATTCCATGTCCAACTTGTGGAAAGCACAATTTCACAAGCATCCGTCAGTTCAACCTTATGTTTAAGACTTTCCAGGGAGTAACTGAAGATGCAAAGAACATTGTTTACCTTAGACCTGAAACAGCTCAGGGTATCTTCGTAAACTTCAAGAACGTTCAGAGAACATCAAGAAAGAAAGTGCCATTTGGTATCGGCCAGATCGGTAAGTCTTTCAGAAATGAGATCACACCTGGTAACTTTACATTCCGTACAAGAGAATTCGAGCAGATGGAATTAGAGTTCTTCTGCAAGCCTGATACAGATCTTGAGTGGTTTAGTTACTGGAGAAACTTCTGTTATCAGTGGCTTCTTAACCTTGGTATCAAGGAAGAGAACCTTCGTCTTCGTGACCATGATAAGGAAGAGCTTTCATTCTATTCAAAGGCAACAACAGATATTGAGTACGCATTCCCATTTACAGACTGGGGCGAACTTTGGGGTATTGCTGATAGAACTGATTATGACCTTACATGTCATCAGAACGTTTCAGGCGAGCCTATGGAATATTTCGATCCAGAGACAAATGAGAAATATATCCCATACGTAGTTGAACCTTCACTTGGTGCAGATCGTGTTACACTTGCATTCCTTTGCGAAGCTTATGATGAAGAAGAGCTTGAAGGCGGAGATGTACGTACAGTATTACATTTCCACCCAGCTATTGCACCTGTTAAGGTTGGTGTCCTTCCACTTTCAAAGAAGTTAAATGAGGGCGCTGAGAAAGTATTTGCAGAACTTTCAAAGAACTGGAACTGCGAATTCGATGACAGAGGGGCAATCGGAAAGAGATACAGAAGACAGGATGAAATTGGTACTCCATTCTGCGTTACATACGATTTCGATTCTGAAACAGACGGATGCGTTACAGTAAGAGACAGAGATACAATGGCTCAGGAAAGAATTAAGATTGAAGATCTTACACATTATTTAGCAGAGAAGCTTGCTTACTAAATAGAATATATGTGACAATAAATAAAATATATATGAGAAGCTTGCTTACTAAATAGAATATATATGACAAGCTTGCATGAAAAAACACACAATGCAGGCTTGTTATTTAGAAATTGTTACAAAATAATTTAATATTTTGTTTCTTTAGTGTGTGTTTTATGCTATAATTTCGATAGTTGCGGGATAACCAAAGTCTTGCTCTTTAAACGAAGGGGGAAGAAGAGAGCCCGTTATCAAATAATCATTCATATATAGGAGGATTTATACACAATGGCAAAATGGGTATATATGTTTAGCGAAGGCGACATGACCATGAGAAACCTGCTTGGTGGTAAAGGTGCTAACCTTGCTGAAATGACAAGCATTGGACTCCCAGTTCCACAGGGTTTCACAATTACAACAGAAGCTTGTACACAGTATTATGAGGATGGTCGTAAGATTAACGATGAGATCATGGCTCAGACACTTGAAGGTGTTAAGAAGATGGAAGAGATCAACGGAAAGAAGTTCGGAGATCTTACAAACCCTCTCCTTGTTTCTGTTCGTTCAGGTGCTCGTGCTTCAATGCCAGGTATGATGGACACAATCCTTAACCTTGGTCTTAATGATGAAGTAGTTGCAGCAATGATCGCTGGTAACCCAGACCCAGCTTTCGAGCGTTTCGTATATGACTCATACAGAAGATTCATCCAGATGTTCTCTGATGTAGTTATGGAAGTTGGTAAGAAGTATTTCGAACAGCTTATCGACAAGATGAAGGAAGAGAAGGGCGTTAAGTTCGACGTTGAACTTACAGCTGCTGACCTTAAGGTACTTGCTGAGCAGTTCAAGGCTGAGTACAAGAACCAGTTAGGTGAAGATTTCCCTTCAGATCCTGTTACACAGTTAAAGCTTGCTATCGAGGCTGTATTCCGTTCATGGGATAATCCTCGTGCTAACGTTTATAGAAGAGATAACGATATCCCTTATTCATGGGGAACAGCTGTTAACGTAATGCCTATGGTATTCGGTAACTTAAATGATCAGTCTGGTACAGGTGTTGCATTTACTCGTGACCCAGCTACAGGTGAGAACAAGCTCATGGGTGAGTTCCTCATCAATGCTCAGGGTGAAGACGTAGTTGCTGGTGTTCGTACACCAATGCCTATCGCTCAGATGGAAAAGGAATTCCCAGAAGCATATGCAGAGTTCATTAAGGTTTGTGATATCCTTGAGAATCACTACCATGACATGCAGGATATGGAATTCACAGTAGAAAACAAGAAGCTTTACATGCTTCAGTGCCGTAATGGTAAGAGAACAGCTCCAGCTGCTCTTAAGATCGCTTGTGACCTTGTTGATGAAGGACATAAGACAGAGAAGGAAGCTGTTGCAATGATCGATCCTCGTAACCTTGACACACTTCTTCACCCACAGTTCGATGCTGCTGCTCTTAAGGCTGCAACTCCTCTTGGAAGAGGTCTTGGCGCATCTCCTGGTGCTGCTTGTGGTAAGTGTGTATTCACAGCTGATGATGCTGTTGAATGGGCTGCTAGAGGAGAGAAGGTTGTACTTGTAAGACTTGAGACATCTCCAGAAGATATCACAGGTATGAAGAGTGCACAGGGTATCCTCACAGTTCGTGGTGGTATGACATCTCACGCTGCTGTAGTAGCTCGTGGTATGGGTACTTGCTGCGTATCTGGTTGTGGCGATATCAACATGGACGAAGAAAACAAGAAGTTCACACTTGCAGGTGAGACTTTCAATGAAGGTGATGAAATCTCTATCGATGGTACAACAGGTAACATCTATAAGGGACTTATCCCAACAGTAGACGCTACTATCGCTGGTGAGTTCGGCCGTATCATGGCTTGGGCTGACAAGTATAGAAAGCTTAAAGTTAGAACAAATGCTGATACTCCAGCTGACGCTAAGAAGGCTCGTGAGCTCGGCGCTGAAGGTATCGGTCTTTGCCGTACAGAGCACATGTTCTTCGAAGCTGACAGAATCGCAGCTTTCCGTGAAATGATCTGCTCAGATACAGTTGAAGCTCGTGAAAAGGCTCTTAACAAGATCCTTCCATACCAGCAGTCAGATTTCAAGGCTCTCTATGAGGCTCTTGAAGGAAATCCTGTTACAATCAGATTCCTTGATCCACCTCTTCATGAGTTCGTTCCTCACGAAGAAGCAGAGCAGAAGAAGCTTGCAGAAGATCTTGGTAAGTCACTTGAAGAAGTTAAGGCTATCGTTGAATCTCTTAAGGAGTTCAACCCAATGATGGGTCACAGAGGATGCCGTCTTGCAGTTACATATCCTGAAATCGCAGTTATGCAGACAAAGGCTGTAATCCGTGCAGCAATCGAAGTTAAGCAGGCTCATCCAGATTGGAACGTTAAGCCAGAAATCATGATTCCTCTTACATGTGAAGTTAAGGAATTAAAGTATGTTAAGAAGTTCGTTGTTGAGACAGCTGACGCTGAAATCGCTGCTGCTGGTATCGACATGGAATACGAAGTTGGTACAATGATCGAGATCCCAAGAGCTGCTCTTACAGCTGATGAGATCGCTAAGGAAGCTGATTTCTTCTGCTTCGGTACTAACGACCTTACACAGATGACATTCGGTTTCTCAAGAGACGATGCTGGTAAGTTCCTTGATGCTTACTATGATACAAAGATCTTCGAAGCTGATCCATTTGCTAAGCTTGACCAGACTGGTGTTGGTAAGCTTATGGATATGTCACTTAAGCTTGGCCGTCCAGTTAACCCAGCTCTTCATGCTGGTATCTGCGGTGAGCACGGTGGAGATCCTTCATCAGTAGAATTCTGCCACAAGATTGGTCTTGATTATGTATCATGCTCACCATTCCGTGTTCCAGTTGCAAGACTTGCAGCAGCACAGGCAGCTATCGCCGAGAAACACTAATTGAAAATGCGCTTTTTCTGGGAACATTTGAGATCCCAAAATCTTACATACAGAAAGCTGCAAAGCTCTACTATGGAGAGCATCGCAGATTTCGGTTCCCGGAAAAGCTTGAATTTAAGCTATTTCTAGTATAGGGAGTCATTTTGACTCCCTATATTTTTGCCTAAAAATGAAAAAAGTTTTGGGTATAAGCTTATAGGCAAAAAAATTTTATATGGCACATCGTTGATGCGTTCTGGGAATTATTATAAGGTAATTTCAAGGACGCATTTTTATGTTTGAAAATGAATAGTGCAACATGTTGCACTTTGAGGAGGGTTTGAAAATGAGCGATTTTACAGCAAAAAAATTAAAAGAAGCAAGGAATGCAGCAAATTTATCTCAGGAACAAGTGGCAAAAGCATTAGGAATAAGTAAAAGAAATATTATTTCTTTAGAGGCAAATGAGCATCCACTTACTACAGATGATTTACTTGAGTTTGCAAGACTCTATAAGGTCGATGTTCGAGAATTATTATTAGAATCTTACGCCGAGGAAAGTGAAGAGCAGATTCTTTGTAATCGATACATTTCCTTATGTAGGTTATACGACCAGCTTTCTACTAAGGATAAAGAAGATGTTTTCTGGGTAATCATGCAAAGAATTGCTGGATTAATTTAACCTATAAGCTTATAACCTTTATTTTTTTAAAATATTTTCTTTTTTAAAATACGAGATGTGATAAGCTTGTAAGGTAATTTAAATTAACAAATCGGAGTTTGGAGGGATTGTTATGACAAAAGAATTTGCCTTAAAAGGAAACGTGGCTAGCGCTATCCGTTCAGATGAAGAACTCGCCCTAATTGATAAAGATATTGCAGATACCGCATTCAAAGTTCAAATAAAGGCTTTTGCTGAGTTCTTAAAACAAAAAGGATTTGTTAAGTTTAAATCCAATTCTTTTTTGCGAAGAAATCAACTAGAGGTTCTAGAATATATTGATATACAAAAGGAACGATATGGTTCCAAAACTTTTACCGATAATTATGCTCTGACATCTTTATATGTACCGCACTCTTTTTTCGATTTTGATATAAGTGAAAGATTAGGAAATCTTATTTGTGGTAAAGATATATGGTGGGATTACTCTAATGAACTAGCTGC
>JAFOIV010000037.1 GCA_017420535.1 Eubacterium sp.
TAAATATACAGTCCTTGAAAATGTTGAACTGCCGCTCTTAATAAGAAATGTTCCTAAAAAAGAGAGAAGAAGGAAGGCTATGGAAGTCCTTACTTCTCTCGGAATAGAGAAGCTTAAAAATAAAAGACCTGCGAAACTATCTGGTGGTGAAAAACAAAGATGTGCAGTAGCAAGAGCAATAGCTGCAGATGTACCGCTGATACTTGCAGATGAGCCAACAGGTGCCCTTGATTCAGCTAACGGAGAAAATATTATGGAAATCTTTACAAAGCTGAATAAAGAAGGAAAGACCATAATCGTAGTAACCCATGACGAGCATGTGGCATCATATTGCGAAAGAATAATAAGATTAAAAGACGGAAAACTTGTGGATTAAATATAAATAAAGACGTGAAAAGAATCCCTCTAAAGGTATTTGCTCAATGCTGTAAAGTATAAACAAACAGCCCCGATAGTATAAAAGATGCGAAAGAATCGTGCCAAAGGGCATGTTTGGCCCGCTGGCGCGATTGCTTGAGCATCAATACTATCGGGGCGTTCGTTTGCCAATTGTACTTGAACATCTATTCTATCGGGACGTTCGTTCGTCTATTATATTTTTACATCCACTTTCAATTTTTTCTTCGAGATCATAAAGTAAGCCCCCATTACCAGCGTACCTGTTATGCACCAGGAAACAGGATATACATTTAACAGCATTTCATAAGTCTTACTTATTGGGAAGATAAAGTAGATCCAGAATAATCGGAATCCTACACATCCAAATATCGTAAGAATGGTTGGGGTTGCTGAATATCCCATACCACGCAGATTTGAACCTGATATCTCATAGGTAGATGCAATGCACTGGAAAGAGATAACATGGATCATTCTGATGTATGCAGCCTGTACTACCTCTTTATCGCTAGAGAAAAGAGAAAGAACCGGGCCGTGGAAAATCAGCAGCAGAATATCTATTGCAAGAGATGATAAGAGACCACAGAGAAGAGTATATCTGAATACTTTTCTGCAACGGTCTTTCTTACCGGCTGCATAGTTCTGACTCATAAAGGTCGTAGCTGACTGGTTAAATGAATTAATGGCATAGTATCCGATGGTTTCTATATTCTGTGAGGCTGTTGAGCCGGCCATTATGGTTGAATTAAAGCCGTTAAGGTGAGTCTGTATTATACTGTTCGAAAATGAGAAGATCATTCCCTGTATTCCTGAAGGAACACCAATTCTAAGCACTTCTAAGAAGAATTCCTTATCAAATTTTAATTCATGCACATTAAGACGAAAATCCTCATCTCCTTTTATGAGGAAAACTATTATGAATATAGAACTAATGGCATTGGAAATAACTGTAGCAATAGCAACTCCGGCAACACCCATTTTAAATACAATGACCAAAATGAGATTGAGGGATACATTTACAAGGCCGGAGAAGAGAAGAGCAAAGAATGGTCTTCTGCTGTCGCCGCGGCTTCTAAGTATTGCAGCTCCAAAATCATAGATCATTATAAATGGCATTCCCAGAGAATAAATCTGCAGGTATTTGATTGCAAGATATAGCACGTCGTCAGGTGTTTTCATAAGACGAAGCACAGGTGATGCCAGGATAAGACCTAGCACAAGTAATAGGATGCCACTAAATACTGCCAGGATCATTATAGTTGTTATGGCAGTATTGATCCTCTTTCTTTCGTTGTGACCTATGAGACGGCCTATTGATACATTTGCACCTACAGAAAGCCCTACAAAAAGGGAGACTATAAGACAAATTACAGAGGCATTTGCTCCAACTGCCGCCATATCCTGAGAACTTGCAAAATTACCTACAACAGCCGTATCGCAGGAGTTAAACAGCTGCTGAAGTATGCTTGAACCTGCAAGCGGAAGGGCGAAAATGATAATCTTATCCAGTAAGGAGCCCTCTAACATATTTACTTCATTTTTTTGTGTTAAATTATTTTTACCCATACACATGATTTTATACTGTTTTTTTAATAATTGCTATTTTGTTTTGTGAAAATAATGTTATAATATCACGTGGAATATTAGTAAAAATTTCTAAGGAAGGAATAAAAACATGATCAGCTGGAAAAATTTAGATGAGCTTAAGTCATTTCAGGAACTTAAGGAAGTAGAGAAGGTTAACTTAAGAGAAGTAATGTCTGGGGAAAAGGGTGCAGAACGTGTAAAGAATTACAGTGTACCTATGGCAGAAGGTTTTGCATTTAACTATGCTGCTAAAGCAGTTGATGAAAATGTTATAGATAAGCTTGCTCAGCTTGCTGAGGAGGCAAACCTTGTTGAAAAATATGAGGCACTTTTAAATGGTGAGATAATCAATACTGGTGAGAAGAGACTCGTTCTTCACCAGCTTACAAGAGGTCAGCTTAAGGATGACGTTATGGCTGACGGTACAAATAAGAGAGATTTCTATGTTGAGCAGCAGACAAAGATGGCTGAGTTCGCAAAGAAGGTTCATGATGGTGAGATCGTAAACGAGCAGGGTGAAAAGTTCACAACTGTTTGTCAGATTGGTATCGGTGGATCTGATCTTGGTCCTAGAGCTATGTATCTTGCTCTTGAAGATTGGGCAAAGAAGAATGACACATTCTTCATGGATGCTCATTTTATCTCAAACGTAGATCCTGATGATGCTACATCAGTTCTTAACTCAATTGATGTTGCACATACAATCTTCATTCTTGTATCAAAGTCAGGTACAACACTTGAGACTCTTACAAATGAAGCATTTGTAAATGATGCTTTAACAAAGAAGGGACTTAATCCTTCAAAGCATATGATCGCTGTTACAAGTGAGACATCTCCACTGGCATCTTCAGATAACTATATGGCTGCATTCTTCATGGATGACTATATAGGTGGACGTTTCTCATCAACATCAGCATGTGGCGGAGCAGTTCTTACACTTGCATTTGGCGCTGATGTATTTGCAGATTTCCTTGCTGGTGCTGCAGAAGAAGATAAATTAGCATTAAATAAAGATATCAGAAAGAACCCAGAAATGCTTGATGCCCTTATCGGCGTATATGAGAGAAATGTACTTGGATTTGGTACAACAGCAGTTCTTCCATATTCACAGGCATTAAACAGATTCCCGGCTCACCTTCAGCAGCTTGATATGGAATCAAATGGTAAGTCAGTAAACAGATTTGGCGAGCCTGTTAACTATGTTACAGGTCCTGTAATCTTTGGTGAGCCAGGAACAAATGGTCAGCATTCATTCTACCAGCTCCTCCACCAGGGAACAGATATCATTCCACTTCAGTTCGTTGGATTTAAGAATAACCAGATCGGAAATGACGTAACAATCCAGGGCTCAACATCTCAGCAGAAGTTACTTGCAAATGTAGCAGCTCAGATAGTAGCATTTGCTTGTGGTAAGGATGATGAGAACCTTAATAAGAACTTCAAGGGTAACCGTCCTTCATCAATCATTATTGGTGAACAGGTAAATCCTAAGACTCTTGGTGCTCTTCTTTCACACTTTGAGAATAAGATCATGTTCCAGGGATTTGCATGGAATGTAAATTCATTTGACCAGGAAGGCGTACAGCTTGGTAAGACTCTTGCTAAGAACGTTCTTAGTGGAAACACAGATGGTGCACTTAAGTGCTACAGTGATCTTCTTAACATCTGATCAATAAGATTATATTTAATATAATAATCCCTCCTCTATTAGGAGGGATTATGCTTTTTAATAAATAAAAATAACTCCACAAAGGCGCATGTTTTACTGCGACTGTGGAGTTATTTTTTTAGCTTCTATCGGGTAGCACCACAGATAGAACATTCTTCATATTCGATATACTCGTCATATTCACTTACAGGAGCTGAGTCAGTTCCGGATGCGTAAGATCCTTCGTGATGGATAACTTTTGTTTTTGTTACCCAGTCGTGTTCATGCTCATTATTATCGCCTGAATCATTGGAATAATCTGTCGGATCATTATCATAATAACTGTTACTGGATCCTGTTTCTTTTGTTTGCTCTTCAGTGGTTAATTTTTCTGGTGTTTTATCTTCTTTTTTTGCGGTTGATGCTTCCGTTTTCTTAGGAACTGCTGTTGTTATCTCGGTAGTGCTTTCGGTAGTAGCTCTGGTGGTGTTTTCCTGTGGTATGCGAGGTTCCTTAATAGGAAGATCATTTCTCTTTCCACATCCAGTTATTATAGTGATACTAATGCAGGTAATCAGGATAAGGAATACTAATCTTTTAGCACGGTTCAATATTTCTACCTCCTGAATAGATTGATATTATTGTTGATTACAGCATAGCACATATTTTAACAGATAATCTATGATATTATTGTGTCTAAAGACGTACGCAGATCTCGGATCTGAACTGGTTTTCCAAAGCCTCAAATTTAGCGGATCCCTGATGCCTTTCGGATATTGATTTAAGAGAACGAAGTCCGATGGCATCTCCTTTATGTTTTGTGGAATTAAAGAATTCACCATTTGGAAGGTAATTGCCATTTGAACTGTTATCCATAGTTATAAAAAGCATTTCACCTGCCTTCTGGGACTTGATGCTTATATAACGACTGCCTTTTGGAAGAACAGCGCAGGCGTCAATTGCATTTTCAAGTAGATTTCCAAATATCACACTAAGATCTGAATCCGAAATATGAGGATTAGAACGTGGAATTTCAATATTTGTATTAATATCTATATCGGAATTAATGGCGGTTTCTATATAATATTCAAGCGTAGAATTCACAATTACATTTTCGCAGTACTTCTTGTCTGAAATGGCAGGAATACTGTTTTCTATAGAAGAAAGATAAGTTGAAAGTTCAATATATCTCTTCTTTTCAAGAAGATCAGACATGGTCCTGATATGATGCTTAAGGTCGTGACGCTGTTTTCTTATGTCATCAAAGTGAGTGATCATAAGTTCTAATTTATCTTTGCTTGCTTCGATAGTCTGGTTTTGGAGCTTCATATCATTTTTTAATTCGAGAGTATCGAGACTCTGCTTATAGATCCTGCTGGATTCGATTCCGCCTAAGATTCCCAGGACGATAGAGAAAACAAACAGGCTATCCTGGAATATGAGCATCATCTGATCTAAAAAATGTATCTGGTAATTCAGATATTCCAGAACAGAAGAAAGAAGCATAAATACTGTGGCTAAAAAGAACCAGAGATCGCCCCATTTTCGGTCTTTTAAAAGGCGTTGAAGGACTATGATAGCCAGGGTAAGGAAGGTAACAGTAAGGAAAATCTGATAAAAATGGAATGATTTCTGTAATGGAACTACCCCCATTATGCCAAAGGCAAGAGTGATGATAAATGATAAGATCTCTATAAATGTTAAGTATTTTAAAACCTTATTATCTTCCATATTTAGTGATCTTTTTGTTGATTCGCAAAGTGGTATGCCTATGAAAAACATAGAAACAAATCCGGTGACATAAAGTACTGCCGGATAACGGGTCAAAAGTATAACCAGATTGTTGTTTGAGAATTGCCACAGTCCAGAGGAAAGGGCCATAAGTCCTGGCCATAAAAAGAAAGCTCCATGTTTAGGCGATTTCAGATAGAACAGGGAAAAAAACATAAGGATAAATCCAAGACTTATATAGAAAAGAGAATTAAGCACATATCTGCCGTACTTTTCTATAAGATAATGGAAAATGGTAATTGAATCCCCGGCTATAGGTGGATATAAAACCACAGCGTTTCTGGTGTTTGAAGCGGTGTAAAGCATAGTAACTTCGTAAGGCTTATAACTCTTTGGAAGGGAAACAATCTTATATAATACAGGTGGATCGACAAAGAGTGAGGTTTTGGAGTTTTTTCCATAACTAAAGAGATGAGTTCCGCTGGCAAATACTTCTAAAGGACAATAAATCGAACTAATATAAATAGAAGAAGCATCAGGAGATACTCTATATTGAACCTTTACAACAGTTCCTGGTTTAAGATTAGATATTTTACATGGTAAGGTCGCTTTATATTCCTTTTCTCCATAAGAAACTGTAACGGAAGTTATATTGTACATAGGAACTCCCGGGGTAGAAGTATTTGTCGAATAGATGAGAGTATGGTTAACGATTATATAGAATAGCAAAACTATACTGGTTGTGATTATGATATTTACAAAATTTGAATTCTTTTTTTCCATACTGATCTTTCTATAGAAGAAAACTATTCAGAAATGTTTCTTGTGCATTCAAACATATATTTCTTATAGCTGTCTTCAATCTCCTTTAAGCTGTTTCTTCTGATATATACGGAACCACCTTCAGACATATCAAACAGAAGGAGATCCTTGTTTAGAAAATTTACATGTATAAGGTTAACTATATAACTTTTATGGCATTTAATAAATGGTGGAAGTGGAAGAAGAGCCTCAATATCGGAAAGTTTATAATTGATCTCTTCGTCACGGCCGCCTGTAAGATGAAGGATCATACTATGGCCGCGTTGTTCTATATATCTTATCTGCATATAAGGAATGTCTAATTCTGAATAACCACTTCGGATACGTAAAGAAGGAAGATTTTTCTTTTCGTAGGCTGCAAGAGAGAGAACTTCATTTATATCATTTTCATTAAAAGGTTTAGTTATATAACGATTAACATGATGTATATACCCATCCATGGCATGATCAAGACTTGTTGTGATAAAGGCAATAGGAATATGTTTATCTTTCTCTCTGATTTTTGTTACAGCTTCAATTCCGTTCATGACAGGCATATAGATATCCATAAATATAAGGTCATACTTACAAGGATAATAAGAAGCGACCATGTCATTTCCATTTTCAAACAATTCAATGTTAACAGTATAAGCAGATTTTTCTAATAATTTAAGAAGAACTGCTTGTTCCATCTTATCATCTTCACAGATACCTACATTTAAAATTTCCATATTTGCCCTCTTTTTTTCTTAAAGATTTAAAAACTGTATTATGTAAATAATCTAGATACCTATATAATAAGGTAACTTTGCGGTAACTATCACTAGTTTAGAACGGAATTCGGTCAAAATCAATAGAATCTTGGTTGAATTTAGAACAAAAAATTGAAAAATGTCAAGAACGAATTTTGGGTGAAAGTTGCACATGAACGGGACTTCCCTATTTTAAAGGATTATTGCATAATGTAACTACAGTTGTTCTCGAAGTAATGGGATTGAATGCCAAGTCATCGGGGGATGAAAAGAGTTAAAAATATTCTATGGCATTCGTTGGTATCTATGAATTATTGTAGAGTATCACTGTGGGGTAAAAGTGAAGGCTTTTATATAACACCACGCCGACGGGCGTGGTTTTTTTGTGCGAAGTCGAGCCAAAGTCATATATGCGGAGCATATACATCATATAACCCCCGGGCCTTCGCATTTATGCGAAAAGGCCTGGGCCCCTCTTCAGTGAAAATAATCTATTGTATTCCTCCCCCTAATAGTATTATACTTCTTCTTAATGTGAGATAGGACTAACTTACGTTTAACATATATAACAAAAATTGGAGGAATTAGAATTGAAGACCCTTAGAGACATACCTGTTGGAGGCAGGGCAAAGGTAGTAAAGGTTCATGGAGAAGGGGCGTTGAGAAGACGTATCATGGATATGGGGATTACGAAGGGTACAGAAATATTTGTTAAGAAAGTTGCTCCGTTTGGGGATCCTGTTGAAGTGACAGTTAGAGGTTATGAATTGTCCCTTCGTAAGGATGACGCAGATATAATTGAGATGGAATAGGATTGGATAGAAATGGAAATAAAGATTGCTTTGGCCGGAAATCCCAATTGTGGAAAAACAACGCTGTTTAATGAACTTACTGGAAGCAATCAGTATGTAGGCAATTGGGCCGGCGTTACAGTTGAGAAAAAAGAAGGATACTTAAAGGGAGATAAGGAAGTAATAATTCAGGACCTTCCGGGTATCTATTCTCTTAGCCCTTATACCTTGGAAGAGGTAGTGGCTAGAAATTACATTGTAAAAGAAAAGCCGGATGTGATCTTAAATGTTGTTGATGGCACAAATATCGAGAGAAATCTCTATCTTACAACACAGCTTATAGAAACAGGAGTTCCTGTGGTAATAGCCATAAATATGATGGATGCTGTAAGAAAAAATGGAGATGACATTGATATTGAAAAACTGGGTAAATCCTTTAAATGTGAGATAATCCAGATATCAGCCTTAAAGAACGAAGGAACCCTGGAAGCTGCACAACTGGCTGTAAAGGTTGCGAAAGAAAAGAAAAAAATCAAACTTCCACATGTTTATGGTGGTTGCGTAGAACATGCCATAGCTCATATTGAGGAATCTATTGAAGATCTGGTGGAAGAGGATCTTCTCAGGTGGTATGCCATAAAATGTTTCGAAAGAGATGAAAAGGCATATGAGAATATAAATGTACCTGATGATGTAAAAGAACATATCGAAGAGCATATCAAAGAATGCGAAAATGAAATGGATGATGATGCAGATTCTATCATTATAAATCAAAGATATGAATATGTTACTTCATTAGTTGAAAAAGCTGTAACCCGGGGAAGAAAACCAGGAGAGCTTACAGTTTCGGATAAGATAGACAGGATAGTAACCAATAGATGGCTGGCACTTCCGATATTTGCAGGACTTATGTTTTTTGTGTATTACATTGCAGTTACAACGGTGGGAACTTTCATGACCGACTGGATAAATGATACACTTTTCGGAAGCTGGATCGAGCCGGGGATGGAGAAGCTGCTTACAAAGATGGGAGCATCACATTGGCTGATATCCCTTGTGGTAAATGGTATAGTTCACGGTATCGGAACTCCTCTGGGATTTGTTCCTCAGCTGGCAATAGTATTTATCTTCCTTTCATTCCTTGAAGATTGCGGATATATGGCAAGAATTGCATTTATCATGGATAAATTATTCCGAAAATTTGGACTTTCCGGAAAGAGTTTTATCCCATTCCTTATATCATCAGGTTGTGGAGTACCGGGAATCCTTGCCACAAGGACTATAGAGTCAGAGAAAGACAGACGTATGACCATGATGACCACTACTATGATCCCATGTAGTGCAAAGCTTCCGGTTATCGCACTTATCAGTGGATATCTTATGGGAGGAGCCTGGTGGATGGCACCGGCTATGTATTTCCTGGGAGTAGGGCTGGTTATCGTATATTGCCTTATCCTTAAGAAGACAAAGGAATTTGCCGGAGAATCAATTCCATTTGTAATGGAGCTTCCTAATTACCATATGCCAGTGTTTAAAAGCATGTTCATGCATGTATGGGAAAGAGTCTGGGCCTTTATAAAGAAGGCAGGAACCGTACTTTTCCTTTGTTGTACCATTATGTGGTTCCTGGGCAATTTCGGATTAACTGAAAACGGATTTGGCCTCACTACAGCAGACAGGTCACTACTTGCTATTATCGGAACAGGTATAGCACCATTATTTATACCACTAGGATTTGGAACATGGCAGTCAGTAGCTTCATCACTTTCAGGATTTGTTGCAAAGGAAAGCATAGTTTCAACTATGTCGCTTCTTTCAGCTATGGGTGTTGACCTTTCAACAGCTGCAAATACAGAAGGATTCCACGCTGCATTTAATACATTCTTCCCAACGAAGATGGCAGCACTTTCCTTCCTTATATTTAATCTCTTTAACTCTCCTTGTATTGCAGCGGTTACAACCCTTGCAAAGGAAATAGGAAGAAGGAGATGGTTTGTATATGCAATACTCTTCCAGAATATATCAGCCTATATTGTAGCGCTTTTAGTATATCAGCTGGGCGGTCTTATGATCGGACAGGTGGCATTTACCTGGGCTACAGTTTTAGCTATTGCAGTGCTTGTTTTAGTATTATATCTGTTGTTTAGAAAAGATAAGAATAAAAAGCTGGCCTAAAACAATAGGCCCTCTTTACCGAAAGAAAGGTAAGGAGGGCTTTTTTTATACTTGACATTATACCCCTGGGGGGTATAGAATCTTGTGAAAGAGGAATACCCCCTGGGGGTATGAAGGAGGCAGGATCATGGAAGATAATAAATGCGCATGTTCTAACAGACATAAAATAAGAACTAAAGAGGAACAAAAAAGATTAAATAACAGGTTAAAGAAGGTTGAGGGACAGATAAGAGGAATTGAAAAAATGATCGAAGAAGATGCTTATTGTCCTGATATTTTAATTCAGGTTTCTGCTGTAACAAATGCACTTAACAGTTTTGCAACGCAGCTTTTATCATGTCATATAAAAAGCTGTGTTGTTGATGATATAAAAAATGGAAAAGAAGAGACTATAGATGAATTATGTGAATTGATAAAAAAATTCTCAAAATGATCCAGGGATCTTCTGCTAAAAAGAGGTGATTTTTTGAAATATGATATAAAAGGAATGTCCTGTGCAGCCTGCCAGGTACATATTGAAAAAGCGGTTTCAAAGATAAGTGGTGTTGAAAAAGTATCAGTTTCACTTCTTACGAATGAGATGGTGGTTGAAGGAAATGCAAAAGATAAAGATATTATCCAGGCGGTAGAAAGCGCCGGCTATGGGGCGGTAAATAAGGATAAAAAGATTGATACTAAAGAAAAAGAAAATAATGAAGAGCCATTTGAAAATAAGGAGATCAAACATCTTCTCAGAAGACTGGCCTATTCGGTGACATTTCTTATGATACTGATGTACTTATCCATGGGATATAACATGTTTCATGCACCGCTGCCGGATTTTCTAAATGAAAATTATATAGGCCTTGGTATCCTTCAGATGCTTCTTTCTTTAGTGGTGATGATAATTAATAAAGATTTCTTTATTTCCGGGTTCAGGTCTGCAAAAAATAAAGCACCGAACATGGATACATTGGTGGCCTTAGGTTCATCAGTATCATTCTTATGGTCATTTATCATGCTGCTGAAAATGACGGTGCTGCTTCGGGATGGCGGCAGCATTCATATGATATATATGAAGGAACTATATTTTGAATCAGCGGCAATGATACCTGCATTAATAACCGTTGGAAAGACGCTGGAATCCTATTCTAAAGGAAGAACCAGAGATGCGTTAAAGAGTCTTATCATGCTGAAGCCGGAGAAAGCCCTGGTTGAAAAGAATGGTGAGATAGTTGAAGTCATGATAGATGAAGTTTATCCGGGAGACATTTTCGTTGTTAAGCCTGGAGGGGCTATACCTTGTGACGGCGAAATAATCGAAGGCAGTGCAGCCATTGATGAATCTATGCTTACAGGCGAATCAGTCCCTGTAGATAAAAAAGAAGGGGACTATGTAGCCGCTGCTACAAAAAATGTATCAGGTTTTATAAAGGTAAGAACCATAAGAGTTGGGGAAGAAACCACTTTCTCAAAGATTATTAAGATGGTAAGGGAGGCTTCATCTACTAAAGCACCTATTGCCAGGATTGCAGATAAGGTATCATATTATTTCGTACCGGCTGTAATACTTGTAGCACTGGCTGTTTTTATCTTGTGGATCCTATCAGGTGAAACCATGGCCTTTGCAGTTGAAAGAGCAGTAGGTGTTCTTGTGATCTCCTGTCCATGTGCTTTAGGACTTGCGACTCCGGTGGCCATTATGGTGGGAAATGGAGTTGGAGCAAGAAATGGAATCCTGTTTAAAACCAGTGAAGCCTTAGAAAATCTTGGAAAGATAGATATTGTTGCCCTTGATAAGACGGGAACTATAACTAAAGGAGCCCCAAGTGTAGTAGATATAATAGGGGAAGAAAAAGTATTGCCAATAGCTTATAGCTTAGAAGCTTTATCTGAACATCCTCTGGCAAAAGCCATTTCTGAATATGGAAAAGAAAAGAAGATAGAAAGATTAAAGGTTGAGAATTTTAAAGCCCTGTCGGGAAGCGGACTTAAGGGTAAGATTAATGGAAAAAACTATTATGGCGGATCCATGGAATTTATTAAATCCAAAGTAAAACTTAATAAGGAACAGGAAAAGCTGTTAGATGATCTCTGTTCTTCAGGAAAGACACCGGTGTTATTTGCTACGGAAAATGAATTGCTGGGAATCATTTCACTTAGAGATATGATTAAGGAAGATTCTCTTAAAGCTATTAATGAAATGAAGAATATGGGCATTAAAGTGGTAATGCTTACAGGGGATAATAAAAAGACAGCTATGGCTTTAAATGAAGAGATAAAGGTGGATGAAGTGATAGCAGGCCTTCTTCCTGAGGGTAAAAAAGAAGTAATAGAAAAGCTGAAAAAACTTGGAAAAACTGCAATGGTGGGAGATGGGATAAATGATGCTCCTAGCCTTAAAACAGCTGATGTAGGAATTGCCATTGGTTCAGGTACTGACGTGGCAATAGATTCAGGAGAGGTAGTGCTGGTCAATTCAGATCTTTCCTCCTTAAGTTCAGCTATCAGGCTTAGCCGATGGACTCTTAGAAATATAAAAGAGAATCTCTTCTGGGCTTTTGGCTATAATATCATTCTGATACCTATGGCTGCGGGACTTTATAAGGGAATTAATATGAGCCCTATGTGGGGAGCCCTTGCCATGTCACTTTCAAGCTTTACGGTATGCATGAATGCCTTAAGGATAAATCTATACAAGATAGATAAGGCTGGTAAAGATAAGAGAAGAAAAAATAATATAGAACTAAGTATCAATAATATAGGAGAAATAAAAATGAAGAAAACAGTTAAAGTAGAAGGAATGATGTGTGGACATTGCGAGGCAGCAGTTAAGAAAGCACTTTTAAATATTCCTGGAATTGAAGAAGCAGAAGTAAGCCATGAGAGAAATGAAGCAGTGATAACTGTTTCGTCTCAGATTGAGGAAGATGTGATAAGAAAAGCAATCGAAGATAAAGATTATAAATTCCTTGGTATAGAGTAATATGATCCCACGGCTTTAGGCCGTGGGGTTTTTCAGTTTTATATTAGTCATTTTTTTTTCGTTTTTTAGGATAGTGAAGGAATGGTATAATTATCTTGTAGGGTAAAAAACATTTCCGATGGAGGGTGAAACATATGAAAAAAAGTATATTAAGGAGAAAAATGTCATTACTGGCTTTATTTATGGCAATTTTCTTTATGATGCCGAGCGCTTATGTAAAAGCAGCCGAACCGGATGAAAGAGATGGACAGACTAATGGTATAGTTACTGAAACGGCTGATTATGAAGAAGTTACTGATATTTCAGTGGATGTTCCTGAAGAGGAATTCTATGTAGAAGCATATATGGAGCAGGCCTTCTATGAGGTGATGAATGCTTCATCTACCGGGATTACAAGAAAAACTCTTACAGGAATCAATAAGAAATTATATGATGCATTAGAAAAAAAGATAGAGGCAGCTGCAGCGGGACAGCTTACATCATCAGAATTTAAGATTTCTTTACAGGAACTGGGGATCACCAAGACAAGATATACAAAACAAGAACTAGGGGTGGATATTTTATCCAATGGACAAATTACTAATGAGGCAGTTAAGAAGTTAAATGAGAAACTTTATGGGAATCTTAGTGAAACTAAGGTGGTAAATGCACTCCTTAGCAATAAGCCATATGCTTTATATTGGTTTAATAAAACAGGCGGATATACCTACAGTCGAACGGGAGCAAGTGGGTCAACAAATTACATTGAAGCAAGAGGAACAGAAATAACATTAAAATTTCAAATTACTTCTGATTATGCTGCATTAGAAAATGGAAGCTATAATATCTATAAATTTGACCAGTCTAAGATCAGAGCAGTATCTACAGCGGTTAATAATGCTAAAACTGTTGTGACTCAAAATGCTTTAAAATCAGATTATGAAAAATTAGTTGCATATAAAAATACCATATGTGAAAGAGTAAGTTATGATTATTCCAGCATAAATAATGGAAGAGCATATGGAAATCCATGGCAGCTTATAAATGTTTTTGATAATGATTCATCTACAAATGTTGTATGTGAAGGATATTCAAAAGCTTTTAAATATCTATGTGATATAAGTACTTTTAATGATTCAACATTTTCATGTCTCCTGGTAACAGGAACCATGTCTGGAGGAACAGGTGCCGGAGGACACATGTGGAATATAGTGACTCTTGAAGGAGAGAATTATCTGGTAGATGTCACCAATTGTGATACAGGAACTATTGGATCTCCTGATAAGCTGTTCCTTGTGGGAAATTCTCAGGGAAGCGTAAATAATGGTTATATTTTTTCACTTGGTTATTCTATTTCATTTGAATATGATAGCGATACTTTATCGGAATATGATTCATCTGAATTAGTGCTTGCTGCTTCAAATTATCAGCCAAAGAGTGACCCGGATTCAGACCCGGACTCAGACCCAGACTCAGACCCGGATTTAGACCCGGATTCAGACCCGGATTTAGACCCGGATCCGGACCCTGTGATCTTAAAAAATGGATGGGAAAAAATTGATGGAATCTGGTATTACTTTACAGATGATGTAAAAGCTACAGGCTGGAAGAAGGTAAATAACATCTGGTACTATTTTAATGATAAGGGTGAGATGCAGACAGGCTGGAAAAAGATTAATAATATCTGGTATTATCTTAAATCATCAGGTGCCATGGCCACAGGCTGGCTTAAGGTAAACAATGTCTGGTATTACTTTAGTGATTCAGGAGCTATGCAGACAGGCTGGATATTATATAGTGGAACTTATTATTATATGCATCCATCAGGAGCTATGGCAGAAAGTGAATGGGTAAATGGATACTGGCTCAGTAAAGGTGGAAAATGGCTATATAAGGCCAGAGGTTCATGGCATACAAACAGTACAGGAAAGTGGTATGGAGATACCAGTGGATGGTATGCAAAGAGTGAGTCTCTTAAGATAGATGGAAAGGTTTATAGATTTAATTCCAGAGGCTATGTTTACTAGTAAAGACAGCTCGGATTTACATTTGATTTGATATTTTTTATCAATATGCGTATAATAGAGAAAATTATTTTATTATTCTAGAGAGGAATACTAACTTGAATAATCAAAGTGTAAGATCAAAGCATATTGATTTTGTCATCCTGGACATTATCAGTATCATCGTATGTATGGTTTCGGCATATGCATTATATATCATCTTTTATTTAGGTGAAAAAAATGATGTGTATATGACATTTTTCATGAAGATTGGAATGGGTGTCATAGCACTTTATCTTATAATAATGCTATTCCAGCCAATCCACAGTAAGATTCTCAAGCGAAATAATGTTGATGAGCTAAAGAGAGTTATAGTCCTTAATATTGAAATATTAGGATTACTTCTTTTATCGCTTTTCATTGTAAAACAGACAGATAATTACTCAAGAGCAACAATAATGCTGTTCTTTGTATTTGATGTTGTTCTTATGTTTGTTTTAAGAGTGATCTGGAAGAATGTTATAAGGATAAGATTTAAAGAAGGTAAACAGGTCAGTCATGTAATTGTAGCAACTTATAGAAGATCTATAAGAGATTATCTTGATGAATTAAAGAAGAATAACAATGGATATTACGACTTCATTGGTATACTTCTTTTAAATGATGAACACCATCCGGATAATACCCCTATCACAAGTGTTGACAATGTTCCTGTAATAGAAGGAGATCTTCTTGATTTCATGAAGGATAACGAAGTAAATGAAGTTTTCCTTCTGGCTAAGCATGGAGAAAGTGCAAGATTATCAAAGCAGTTCCTTAATATGGGTATAACAACTCATATATCACTTAACCTTGAAATGTCTGCCAGTCTTGATAATGTATCTCTTGAAAATACTGGCAAATATACTACCATTACCACAAGGATTGATAATGGCAGCACAGGTGAGCTTATAGTTAAGCGTGTATTTGATATATTTGTTTCTATAATCGGACTGGTATTTACCGGACTGCTTTATCTTATATTTGCACCGATCATTAAGAAACAGTCTCCAGGACCAGCTTTCTTCGGTCAGGAAAGAGTTGGAAAGAATGGACGAATCTTTAAGATGTATAAGTTCAGATCCATGTATATGGACGCTGAGGAACGTAAGAAAGAACTTATGGCTCACAATGAGATGAACGGTCTTATGTTCAAAATGGAAGATGATCCTCGAATCATGCCAATAGGAAAATTTATAAGAAAGACAAGTATTGATGAATTCCCTCAGTTTTGGAATATCCTTAAGGGGGACATGTCTCTTGTAGGAACAAGACCACCAACACTTGATGAATTCAAGCAGTACGACCCTCATCATCTTAGCCGTCTTGCCATGAAGCCGGGACTTACAGGTATGTGGCAGTGCTCAGGAAGATCAGATATCACTGATTTTGAAGAGGTAGTAAAGCTTGATAATGATTATATTAGAAATTTCTCTATAATACTTGATTTTAAGATCATATTAAAGACCTTCGTTGCTGTATTTGATATGAAGGGCTCAAAATAATACACACATAATGTTTAGGGGTTTAACAAAATGAATAAAAAAAGAATCAGAAGTATCATACTTACTTTTATTATGATGCTTTCATTACTTGCTTATGTTCCATTTAAGGTTGAGGCAGCGGGAAATACGCTTCCAAAACCTGGCTATCCAGCGGGTTCACCGGCAGATGTTCATGGAGCACTTAAGATTTCAGGGAAGAATATTTACGATTCTCATGGTAATAAGTTTCAGCTGAGAGGAGTAAGCACTCATGGACTTCAGTGGGATGGGGATCCTTATGGAGATGTAGGTGGAACTTATGTTTCAGAAGCAACATTTAAGACCTTAAGAGATGATTGGGGCGCAAATGCCATAAGACTTGCGCTCTACGTTGATCAGGGTGGATATTCAGATTCATCTAAGAGATCACAGCTTAAGACTAAGGTTATGAATGGTGTTAAGTATGCTACTAACCTTGGAATGTATGTAGTTATCGACTGGCATATACTTGACTCGGATCCAAATTCACATAAGAGTGAAGCCATTGAATTCTTTAAGGAAATGGCTACAACTTATAAGAATTATGACAATGTAGTATTTGAAATATGCAATGAGCCATCTGCTATACAGTGGTCTACTATTAAAAGCTATGCTACAGATGTTATAAGAGAGATAAGAAAGATCAGTGATCATATCATTATCGTAGGAACTCCAAGATATTCTCAGCTTACTCTTAATGCCTGGGAATCAAATAGTAATGATGTGGCAGACAGTCCTATCACAGGATATAAGAATATTGCTTATTCTCTTCATTTCTATTGCAATGAATCAGGTCATACAAGAGACCTTCCTGGAAAACTTCAATATGCTCTTAATAAGAACATTCCTGTTGTTATTTCAGAATTTGGCCTTTCATCTGCAAATGGTAACGATGGAATTAATAAGGGACAGGCAGATAAATGGATGTCTATCCTTAACTCAGATGAGAATAAGATCAGTTATTTCTGCTGGAGTCTTTCAAGAAAAAATGAGAGTTCAGCATTACTTAAGAGTTCAACAAGCTCAACAAGCAACTGGTCAGATTCAGAGCTTTCTGACGCAGGAAGATATATAAAGGATCTTTATTCAAGAGAAGCAAAGAAAGACAATGTGTTCAGTACACCGGGATGGCATCAGTCTAACGGCTGCTGGTACTATGTTTATAACGGAAAGTTAAAAACAGGCTGGCTTATAGACAATGGCAAATGGTATTATTTCGACGGCTCAGGAAAAATGCAGCTGGGCTGGAAGCTGATAAGCGGTAAATGGTATTACTTCGTACCTGGTGGCGCCATGGCTACAGGATGGGTAAAGGTAAGCGGAATATATTACTATTTCTTTAGTGATGGTCATATGGCGGCCGGAGAATGGGTAGGTGGCTATTGGCTTGGAAAGAATGGCTCATGGACATATAATGCTAAGGGTTCCTGGAAAAAGAATGCAAAAGGCACCTGGTACGGGGATACATCAGGCTGGTATGCTAAAAATGAGACCCTTCGAATTGATGGAAAAGAATATAAATTTGATTCTTTAGGATACGTGATCCAGTAAGGATATAGGGATTAATAATGCCCGGCGAAAGCCGGGCATTATTTTTTTTGTTTTTTTCATTGACAATAGGCATTTTAAATGGTAATTTATATGTGTTCATACAGTGAAAAGACATAAAAGTTCGTGAACGAGGGGGAAAATATAATATAAGAACGAGGTAGATATGAGTCAGTTGGCTGGTACCCGGAATGTAGAAGAAAAGATCTACAAAGAAGATGGGGAAATTAATGGAGTAGCTGAGAAGGTTACAGCAAAAAGAAAGAAAATAAGAGCGAGAGATTTAAAAAATATAGGGAATGTTCTTTTATTTACATTACCTGCTATGGTCCCTATGGTTCTTTTTTGGATCTATCCTATCATTAACACCGGTTGGCTTAGTTTTACTGATTGGGATTATATGACACCGGAATATAATCTGGTTGGAGTAGAGAATTATCAGAATATATTTACTGATTCGAGATTTTGGGAAGCAATGACACATACTGTCTTGTTTGCTGTTGGTACTGTTATCCCCATCCTCATGTTTGGGCTTATACTTGCGCTTCTTATGAGAAGTAAATTCAGAGGAAGTGCTGTATATAAATTTCTTATTTTTTCACCATGGATAACACCGACAGTTGCCATTTCCATTATTTGGAACTGGATTTTTTTACCCAATGGTGGACTTGCAAATCAAGTCCTCAAATTACTTAACCTTCCTGCATCTCAATGGACTCAGAGTTCTGATTCCGCTCTGTTGTCTGTTATTATCGTTACCGTGTGGAAAAGTATTGGCTATGCGATGATCTTTTATATAACTGCATTAGAAAAGATACCACAGGAACGAATTGAAGCTGCTTCTCTTGACGGTGCAAACAAGCTTCAAAAATTTAGATATATCATTTTCCCAGGTATATCGCCAACTACTTTTTTTCTGTCAGTTGTTACCATGGTGGATTCCTTAAAGGCCTATGACCAGATTCAGATACTCACTCAGGGAGGACCTTCAGGAAGTACCAGAACACTCACTTACCTGTATTATCAGTTGGGATTCGAAGAATTTAATATGGGTGCAGCCTCAGCTGTGGCTATTGTGCTCATTATGATCACAGTTGCATTGTCACTTATTCAGTTCAAAGTATCAAAGAAGTGGGTGAATTATTAATGAAAAAGAAAATATCATATGTATTAAAACATATTCTGCTTTTGGTCTTAAGCCTTTTTATGGTATTTCCACTTATCTGGATGATACTTGGAGCATTAAAGACCAGCAAGGAAGCTATGAATGCAAATATCATACTTCCTTCAACCTATCATTTTGAAAATATAACTAAAGTTTTGACAGAGTCTCCATTGTTAAAGTATGTAGGCAACAGCCTTTTTATTGCTGGAGTGACAGTACTTATACAGATGGTGACCGGAGCCATGCTTGCTTATGCCTTTGTATTCTTTAAATTCAAGGGAAGAAATGTGCTTTTTGGAATCGTAATGGGAACATATATGCTTCCATCCTGTGCAACTTACATTCCAGCCTTTGTTCTCTTAGCAAGATACAATATGCTGAACAGTTTTAAGGGACTTATCATCTCCCAGTGTGTAAGTATTTTCGGCATATTCCTTTTGAGACAGGCATTTCTTCAGTTCCCCAAAGAACTTATCGAAGCCGCGAGAGTTGATGGGGCAAGCGAATTTAAGATCCTTTGGAAGATAGTATTTCCAGTGACCAGACCATCCTTTGTTGCATTTTTCCTTATAAGTTTTATAAGTCTTTACAACAATTATATGTGGCCATCACTTATCACTAAAGATGAAAAATACTATCAGGTTGCTCAGGGACTTAGAAACTTCTTCTTTGAAGGAGGAGCTTATGGAACTGACTGGGCGGCTGTTATGGCGGGAAGTACAGTTATCGTTCTTCCGCTTTTGATACTCTTTGCTTTTACCCAGAAATGGTTCATATCAGGTCTGGCTGGCGATACAGGAGTAAAGGGTTGATCAGATAATAAATAGATATATTCGTCAAAAGACGTTTATAAATATAGGGTACCTGTGTTAGGGGCACTGGCATCTAAGATTTTTAAACATGGGCATAAGGCCTAGAAAAGAGGAAAAAAATGAAGTTAGGAAAGAGAATTTTAACAGGCATTTTAGCTGGTGCTATGACACTGGGAGCTCTTACTGGTTGTAAGGCTAGTGTGAATACAGGCTCAGCAAAGAGGGAAGCAACAAAGACTGCTGATGGAAAGGTTGAGATCGAATTCTGGTTCGCCGGCGGTAAGACAGCAGTTAAGGTTATTCAGGGAATTGTTGATGATTATAACAAATCTCAGGATAAATATTTTGTAAAAGCAGTAGTACAGGCTGACTATGATGAGACATATCAGAAACTTCAGGCTTCTATCGCTGGTAATGTAGCTCCAGACGTAGCTCTTATCGAGGTAGTTCCTACATATAATCTTGCTCAAAAAGGTTTATTAACAGATCTTACAGATACAATCGCAAATGACAGCGAATTTGATAAGGATGATTATATAAATGTATTCATGGAGCAGGGTATGGCAGATGGAAAGAATTATGCATTACCTGCTTATGGAACAACACAGGTTTTCTATTACAACAGAGCTTTATTTGAAAAGGCTGGGGTAAAGGAAGAAGACATAAAGACTTGGAATGATCTTAATAATGTAGCTGAAAAAGTTAAGGCTGCAGGTGGAACATATGTATGGGAGCCAATGTGGGGACCAGACAACCTTGTAGATGTAGCGCTTTCAAATGGTGCTAAGCTTTTAAGCGATGATGGCAAGACAGTACTTATCAACTCACCTGAATGGGTAGAGGTTTGGGATTCATTTGGTAAATGGATCAACACAGATAAGACAATGGCTATCCACTCTGGTGGTGAAGGCTGGGAGTACTGGTACAGTACAATGGATGATGCTGTAAATGGTGTTGCCGGTGGTTACACAGGTTCATCAGGTGACCAGGCTGACCTTGATTTTTCAGTTGTTGCAGCTATGGAACAGCCAGCATGGAAAGAAGGATCAGTTGCTACACCTACAGCAGAATCAAAGAACCTTGTATCAGTTGCTGCATCTTCAGATGAAGAAAAGGCTGGTGCTTATGATTTCATGAAGTTCTTTACAAATCCTGAAAATCAGGCCAACTGGTCAATCAATACAGGTTATGTTCCTGTTCGTTCATCAGCAAAAGATACTGAGGCTTATAAGGCATACTCAAAAGAGCATCCTGAAATCTTAGTACCACTTGCACAGTCACAGCATGCGTCAGTTGCACCAATCGATCCAACAGGTGGAGCAATCTACGATGCCCTTAAGACAGCTGCAGATAAGGTAGAGATTGAAGGCGTACCTGCAAAAGAAGCTCTTGATGAAGCTTGCAAGACTGCACAGGCAGCTCTTGATAAAGCAAATAAATAAGTTTAATATTTGCAGTCATTCTTTTGGGGTATTGATATAGGCGTCTATTCTTCCCATAATCTTACCAAGATTTTCAATATCCGTTACCAGATTGCCTGTTTCTAAGGAATGGTTTGAGTCCTTTGTGATAAAAAGTGGAAGATTTAAGTTTTCGCAGTTTTTCACTAAAACAGGGGTGTTTATCCAAGGGTCACTTGTACCATGAAATACGATCCCTGAGGCTGGCTGCATATAATTAAAACTTTGTTCAACAGGAGTGAGATATATAAATCTTATCTCTTTAGTAGTGAAGGAACAAAGTATTTTAGAAGCATAGGCTGCTGCAATGGCAGTGCCTATGCTTTTTCCAATTATTAGGACTTCTTTACCATTAAAGTCTATGGAAGAAAGAGCTTCCTTTGCCTTTCAACTGAGTGGGTAGTAACATTGTACTTTTATTAATACAATTTAACAAAATGTACGTTATTTTGTACAATTAATTTTGTTTGTTGTGTTGCGAATCTTGGTTTAAATGAGTAAACTAGAGTAGTTGGTTGGAGTTTTAAGCTATAGGAGTAAGACATGAAAGGTTATATACGTGGACTTAAGGCCGGAGTTCCTATTGCACTTGGGTATCTTTCGGTCTCTTTTACATTTGGTATAAAAGCCGTGTCTTTAGGATTTACCTGGTGGCAAGCTGTTATTATTTCAATGATGGTAGTCACATCGGCCGGGCAATTTGCAGGCATTCAGATGATGATGACACCGGGACTGTACTTCGATATGCTGATTTCACAGATAACGATCAATATTCGTTATTCATTTATGTCAGTATCCATATCTCAGAAGGTTGAAGAAAAATTTAAAGGTATCTATAGATGGATCTTTGGATTTTTTATGACAGATGAGATATTTGCTGTTGCAGCAGCTGAAGATAAAGTAACGAGAAGCTTTTTTGCAGGACTTTCAACTCTGCCATGGGTTGGATGGTGCTTAGGAACATTATTTGGAGGACTTCTTGGAGAGGTTCTTCCAAAGGCTGTAATGAATGCGCTAGGACTTGCTATATATGGAATGTTTGTAGCAATAGTAGTGCCAGAGGCAAAGAAGGTAAAGAAGGTAGCACTCCCGGTTTTTATCGCCGCAGCCTTAAGTATAATGTTTAAGTATGTGCCTGTTTTTAAAGGAATATCAGCAGGTATGGTCATTACTATCAGTGCACTGATAAGTGCCGTGGTTGCTGCTATCATATTCCCGGTTAAAGAAGCTGATGAAGAGTCTTATGACGAGACAAAAAAGGAGGAAGAGTAATGAGTAATAAACAATTCATTATCTATCTTCTTATAATGTCAGGTTCAACCTATCTGATCAGGGCTCTGCCTTTTGCTCTGGTTAAGAAGAAGATAAAAAACAGATTTCTTCAGTCGGTACTTTATTATATTCCATATGCTGTTCTTACTGCCATGACGATCCCTGCAATATTTACTGCTACAGGATCTCTCTATTCTGCAATAGCAGGATTTTTCACAGCCATAGTCCTTGCTCTTTTAGGCAGTGGACTTACAAGTGTTGCAATATTTTCATGCATAGTTGTATATCTGACTGAATTATTGATAAGGATCATTTAATGCATATTTGGAACAAAAAAGATAAAAAATGATTCTTTATAATTGATGGCGTGAAAAACCACAGAAAAAACATATTTTCTGCTTAATACTTCATTCAAATAGTGCTATCATTAAAGATGTGATTTTATGGGATTTAACTATATTCACATAGTGTTTGGGGTACGCATATACATAACTGTTAAAAGGAGAAAGGAAAATGTTTGGTTTCGGACAATTAATCGAAAAACTTAAGAAGGATCCGAAGAAGATCGTATTAACAGAAGGTACAGATTCAAGAATTCTTGAGGCAGCATCAAGACTGCTGGCAAGTAATTTCCTTGAACCAGTTCTTATTGGTAATGAGGCAGAGGTTTACGAGGCTGCAGAAAACTGCGGCTTTAATATAAGGGGAGCAAAGATCATTGATCCTTTAAACTTTCCACAGATAGAGGAAATGATCGATCTCTATTGCGAACTTAGAAAGAAAAAAGGCGTTACAAGAGAAGAGGCAAGAGAAGTACTTAAAACAAATAATTATTTCGGTACAATGCTTGTTAAGATGGGATATGCAGATGCACTTCTTGGAGGGGCAACATATTCTACAGCTGATACAGTAAGACCTGCACTTCAGCTTATTAAGACAAGACCAGGAAACACAATTGTTTCATCCTGCTTTATCCTGGTAAGACCTGGTGCAACAGGCGAGAATGAAGTTCTTGCAATGGGTGATTGCGGTCTTAATATTGATCCATCAGAAGATGAATTAGTTGAGATAGCAGAAGAGACAATCAAGTGCGCTAAGGCATTTGGTGTTGATCCTAAGGTTGCATTCCTTAGCTATTCAACAAATGGCTCTGGTAAGGGACCAACAGTTGATAAGATGAGAAATGCTGCAAAGCGTACAGCAGCTATCCATCCTGATATTCCAATTGATGGTGAGATGCAGTTCGACGCAGCTGTTTCACCAAAGGTTGCAGCAAAGAAATATCCTGACTCAAATGTAGCAGGACATGCAAATACATTTATCTTCCCTGATATCAATGCAGGTAACATCGGTTACAAGATTGCACAGAGAATGGGAAATTTTGAAGCATTTGGACCAATACTTCTTGGACTTAATGCACCGGTTAATGATCTTTCAAGAGGATGTACAGCTTCTGAGGTATATTCTATGGCGATCATTACAGCAGCTCTTTCAAACTAAAATAAAGAGAATAGTTACCCTCCTTAGTTATTAGGAGGGTAATTTTATATAAGTAGTAAGTTGGTTTTAGTCCTAGATGGGAGAGGGACGAAAATTATGAATATACTATTTACAGGAAATATTGCGAGGGTATCGTCACAGTTCTTTGATACAGTGGCAGGTTTAGACAAAAAAGAAAATCTTTTGATTCTTTATAATGAAGAATTAGATAATCGAGAAAAACAAAATAATAAAATAAAAGAAAATTTAGACAGGATAAGAAGCCTGTCTTTTGTTCGTGTGTTTGATTCCGAAAAAGGCAAGAATTTAGAAACGTTATTTAAATCCTATTCATTTGGAATGATCGTTTATTTATCTAAGGCCTTGGATGGGGCAAAACGTTTTTATGATGAACTTGAGGATCTGGAGGAAACGCTTCATTTAGCAAAAAAATACAATGTGCCTCTTTTCACTCAGGTGGTAACAAATGACATTTACCGTGAAGTAAAGGAAGCGGATATAAGGTTCAGAAACAGAAGAATGCTCCTTATGACAGGAGAAAGAATGGGTTATATCAGTGCATCTACGGATAATATCAAAGTGGTAACCCTAAGAGTTCCAAGACTTTACTCAGATATAGATAATGCCTGGGAACTTAGCTCCTGGGTGGATGAAGCAATATTAAATAATAAGATAGTTTTTTCAGGTGGAAGACTTGAAGATACAGATTTTTTAAATGATCAGGACTTGGGAGAACTGATAGGGCGTATTGCGGATCTTCCTCCTAAAACTGATTATACGGAGATGGATCTTTCTGGAGGCAATATATGTAATCTTGAGATCATATATGAGAATTTTCAGAAGGTGCAGCCGGATGTAGATGTATTTTATAAAAATGATGTCATCATACAGCCTGTTATCAAAACTTCGGAAGTGGCGAGAATAGAGTATGGATGGTATCCAAAACATAATCTATGGAAAGAATTACCGGAAATATATGAAAACCGGGTTGAAGATATAAAGAAAAATAATATTAAAAAAGACAGATTAGAAAAGCTTCGTAAATTTGGCGAAGCCACCCGTGTGGGATTTGAGATCCTTTCCCTTGCTTTTATTGCGGAATGGCTCAATCGACGGGTTAGTGGAAATGCCATTCTGGGATTTATAGATTTCAGACTGGTAGCGGTTACTATTATCGGGTCCATGAATGGACTTATGCCGGGTCTTTTATCGGCGTCTCTTGCTAGCATTGGTTATCTCATAATGAGCCATAAGACCCTTTCTTGGCAGATCCTTTTACTTAATGTAATGAACTGGCTGCCTTTCGTATCATATTTTCTTCTTGGTGCAGTATCAGGATATGGAAAAGATAAGCATGAAGATGAAAAGAGAGAGGCAAGACAGGAAAGAAGAGTATTAGAAAAAAAATACGAATTCCTAAATAAGACATATGAAGATGTTTTAAAAAGTGCTGAACAGTATAACAGTCAGATCATTGGATATACAGACAGTTATGGAAAAATATTTAGTGCTATTCAGCAGCTGGATTCCATGAAACCTGAAGAAGTTTATTTTGAGGGAATTCAGGTACTTGAAAAATTATTAGATAATAATTCCATTGCTATCTATAACGTTTATGAAGGCAATAGTTTTGCAAGACTTGTAGTCTGTTCAAAACAGGAAAATGGCAGACTTAGTAAATCCTTTGATCTAAGAGCTTTTCCTGAGATGACAGATAAAATATTAAAGGGAGAATCATTTATAAACAGTAAATGTCTTCCGGATTATCCAGCCTACAGCTGTCCTATCATGGAAGGAGAAAAACTCCGGGCTATGGTTCAGATAATTCATTCTAAAGACAGCCAGATGAATAATGAATTTCATAATAAGTTATTTATAATTTCCAGGCTGATATCTGCTTCTGTTGCAAGAGCAGTATCAGAACAGGAAAGAGAGGACCGCTTTATTGAAGGAACTCATGTGCTTAAGAAGGAAAACTTTAGTGAAACATTAGAAATCTACAAGCAGATGAGCTTAAAGAATTTTATGGATTATACTTTGATCCGGCTTATTCCTGTGAAACCAGATGTGGACATTTTTGATCCAATGAACATCAGGGCGGTGGAAAAAGGACTTCAGGGAGTAATAAGAAATAATGACATTTTAGGAATTGGTTCTGATGATGCTATCTGGCTGCTTTTATTACAGACTGGAAAAGCAGGGGCTGAAGTTGTAAAGCGTAGACTTGCGGAAAGAGAATTTGTATTTGAGGATGTAAAATGATCTTATTCATTTTGGGTCACATGGTTATATGCATAATTGTGGCTGTTCTGCTTAAACTTGATATTGTAAAAACCAGGGAACATCTGATGCCTTTTGTTATTCTTGTGCCTTATGTGGGAGCTTTGCTCTTGCTTGTTGAGCAGTGGCTTCAGAAAAGAAAGATTTATTCCACCAGGGAAACGGGTTATGAGAAGCTTGAGGTGGATGATATCAGGTTTAAAAAGATCGTTCTGCCTGTAAGTGAGGAGAATTCTGATGTTATCCCTTTGGAAGAGGCTATGGAAATGAATGGGTCAGAAACCAGAAGAAGCCTCATTATGGATATCTTAAGGGGAAAGCCGGAGGATTATGTATCTGTCCTTGAAAGTGCCAGCCTTTCAAGTGATACAGAATTATCTCATTATGCTACTACATCTATGATCGCCATCCAGACTAATTATGAGTCAAAATTAGGGGAACTGGAAGTGAGGATGAAGGAGATAAGAGGATTAGATGATATAGCTCCTGCAAAAGAAGTGGATATTGACGAATTTGAAAAGTCCGTAAATGAAAAAGAAAATACAGTTGAATTAGTTACTAAAAATGTGGATATGCCAAGTAAGGGCTATATCAAGCTGCTGGATGAATATATTACGATAATTGATAAATACATGGCCAGTGGACTTATTTCCGGGGCTATTTATGAAATCTATCAGGAGAAATTTGATGATGCTCTTGTAGAGATGCTGGGATATATCAAAGATAATAAGAGATACTGGCTTATGTTTGTAACTAACAGGATAGAGGCAGGAAGGCTTAAGAGTATGGATAAGCTGCTGGAACTTATTAGAAGCAGCTGGCCTGATGACGAGAAATGCTATATGGCCTATATGGCTTATGCTCATAAGACTTCTAATGATGAACTTGCAAGAGAGATAATTGAAACAGTTGAGGAAAAGGATATCTATCTCTCTAAGGCCGGAAAGGCCTGGTATAATTTCTGGAAGGGTGAATATGAAAATCCATTTTAAGAAAGAGAATGACGAAAATAATACAGGCTGGAACAGGGTTGTTGTCCCTATTGTGGCAATATTTATATTTACATTCCTTGTGATCCTTCAGAGAAGAGGAGTTGTATTGGATGATAACAGAGACGATCTGCCAGGGGATTATTCATTTACGGCCCAGGTAAGCACCACTGCGGAATGCCTGCTTATAGTTGATAAAGAGGATGTTAATACAGCGGAGATAACTCCTGAAATGGAGATCGTGCTGCAGCAGATGAAGATTACCTATGATAAGAAGGATGTAGCTGAAGTGGACTGGGCAACAGACCTCTTTAATTATAGAAATGTAGTTATATCCTTTAGTGATTGGGACAAGATGGAAGATGGTGCCGAGATAATTTCTCGATGGATCCTTACCGGTGGACATCTTATGTGTGATACTACCCCTTATGTAGGGACTGTATTTAAAGCACTTTTCCCAAGACTTGGTATAGAGAGCTGCTCCGGATATACAAAGATCAAGGGGATTTCTCTTCTTGATGAGAGGATGATCGGCTCATATGTTAAGAAAGGCTTTAAATTCTCCCTTGATGGAGAAGAAGGTGGACTGGATATCTCTTTAGGGATACAGCTTTCTAAGGAATGTGATGAGGTGGTAGCTTCGGAGGATGGAAGTGTACCTTTGATCTGGGGCCATAGGGATGGAAGCGGTAAGGTTGTGATAATGAATTATACAATGACAGATAAATTCCAGAGAGGATTTTACTGTCTTGCCTACAGTATGCTGGATGATGTCTGCATATATCCGGTGATAAATGCATCTTCTTACTATATTGATGACTTTCCATCACCGGTACCAAGTGGCGATTCCAGTTATATTATGAGGGATTACGGAGTTGATATTGCAACATTTTATTCCAATTACTGGCTTCCTCAGATCATCAAATGGGAAAATGAGTATGGCATTGTCCACACAGGTTTTATCATTGAAGATTATAACGATAATGTAAATGCACCATTTCAAAGAAATAATGCTACAGCCCGTTTCTCTATGTTTGGGAATATGCTCTTAAATAACGGAGGCGAATTAGGGCTTCATGGATATAATCATCAGCCTTTATGTATAAAGGGAATCGATGATGATATGCAGTTTGGCACATATAAATTATGGCCGGATTCCAAGTCTATAGTTGATGCCATTACGGAATTAAAGGAATTCTCGGAACAGTTATTTCCAAATGAGAAATTCAGGGTTTATGTTCCTCCTTCAAATATAATGTCTGAGAGCGGTAAGAAAGCTCTTCTTAATGCGGATAAAGATATTTCTATAATTTCAAGTATCTATCTTCCGGATGCAGACGTAAACAGCTGTACCCAGGAGTTTGGGATTGATATTGAAAATAATGTAATAGAGACTCCTAGAATAGTTTCAGGATGTGACATGGATGAATACATGTATTATACAGCTTTTTCAGAGCTGAATTTCCATTATGTTCAGTCACATTTCCTGCATCCGGATGATGTTCTGGATCCGGATCGTGGTGCTGAGGTAGGCTGGGCCAAGAACGTAGAGTGGTTTAATGAATATCTGGAATTTCTTAAGGTATCTGTTCCGGATATAAGACAGTGTACCGGTTCAGAGATGGGAGATGCCACTCTTAAATATACAAAACTTTCAGTTGAAAGAATTTATAAAGATAATTGTTTAGAGGTAAATCTGGGTGGATTTGCCGGCGAGGCATCATTTTTGCTGAGACTTACTGATAAGGAAATAGTAAATGTTACAGGAGGAACTGCCCATAAGCAGGCAGAAGGATGTTATCTGATCAATGCAACCAGTGATCATTTGAAGATCGAATATAAGTAGGAGATGAATTAGCATGAGAGTCTGTATGATACTTGAAGGCTGTTACCCATACGTGTTTGGGGGCGTTTCGAGCTGGACACATCATTATATTGAGGCTATGCCAGATACAGAATTTTCTCTCTGGACCATCGGTGCAAACGAGGGACAGAAGGGGAAGTTTAAATTCACCCTGCCTGAAAATGTTGTGGAGACAAGGGAGCTCTTCCTTGATACAGCATTAAATATAAAACTTGATAAAAAACAAAGGAAACATCCGGCTCTTTCTGATAGTGAATTAGAAGAACTTAGTAATCTTTTTACAGGAGAAAAGGTAAAATGGGAAGTGCTTTTTAATCTCTTTAATGTTAAGAAAGCAAATCCTATGTCGATCCTTATGAGTGATGAGTTCTTCAGTGTTATAATAAAAGAATGTAAGGAGAAATACCCGTATATATCATTTTCCAGTTTCTTCTTCAATGTAAGATCTATGCTTTTGCCGGAACTTTATCTTCTTACCAGTGATATTCCTGAGGCGGATATATATCATTCTGCATCCACAGGATATGCAGGAATCTTAGGGGCTTTGGCCAGCTGGAAAACAGGAAAGCCATTTATTGTAACAGAGCACGGTATTTATACAAGAGAAAGAGAAGAGGAGCTTCTTTCTGCTAAATGGGTGCCTTCATATTTAAGACAGCAGTGGATAGATCTTTTCTATCAGTTTTCTTCCTGTGCCTATGATCATGCGGCTAAGGTAACGTGTCTCTTTAAGAATGCAATGAAGATCCAGCAGGATATCGGCTGCCCTAAGGATAAACAGCTGGTAACTCCAAATGGTATTAATTTTGAGAGATTTAAAGATATTCCTGTTAAAGAGGACAATGGTTTTGTAGATATTGGAGCAGTTGTTAGAATTGCAAAGATTAAAGATATTAAGACTATGATCTATGCTTTTGCGGAAGTAAAGAACAGAGTCAGCAATGCAAGGCTCTTTATATTAGGAGATGTGGATGATCCTGAATATAATGAGGAATGCAAGGGACTTATCAAACAGTTGGGAGTTAAAGATATAATCTTTACGGGAGTTGTAAATGTCCTTGAATATATGCCGAAGTTTGATTTTACAATATTAACAAGTATATCCGAGGGACAGCCTCTTTCTGTGCTTGAATCATTTGCAGCGGGACGTCCTGCAGTAACTACTGATGTAGGATGCTGCAGAGAACTTATCGATGGGGAAGACGGCTTTGGACCTGCAGGAATTGTAGTTCCGCCAATGCATAAAGACCAGCTGGCGGATGCCATGGTTTATATGTGCGTTGACAAGGAAATGAGACTTAAGATGGGTGTGGCTGGAAGAAAGAGAGCAGGCGCCGTTTACACACAGAAGATGAGCATAGATAAATTCCGTGAGCTGTATAAGGAGGTGAATTCCTGATGGCTGGAATAGGTTTTGAACTTAAGAAAGCATTTAATAAAAAAGGGATAATCGCACTTCTTAAAGCATATGGATATTCGGGACTGGTATGTACCGGGCCTATGATACTGGGAATAGTACTTCTTCTTGGCATAAGGATGCTGGGAATTGCGGCCCATGCAACAAAAGCAGAATTGGGTCTTCTTAATGCTATGGTAACATATACTCTGCTATTTTCCCTTGTTATGGTAAATATACTTGCTATGGTAACTACCAGATATATAGCAGATTGCATTTATATGAAGAAGGAAGAGGATATTATGCCTTCATTTTATGGCAGTATATCCTGCATACTTTTACTGGGGTGCCCTATATGGGGGATATTCCTTCATTTTTCAGGAGTCAGCCTAAGTGAAAGATATTGCTGTTATATATTTTTTGGAGAACTGGTGATCGTATGGACTGAGATAAATTATCTTACAGCCATTAAGAATTACCGAGAGATAATGAAGGCTTTTCTTGTGGCAGTTACGGCTTCTCTTGTTGTGGGATATATCTTTGGAGTTAAGCTTCATATCCTGCCTACTACCATGGCTCTTCTGGCTTCCATGTGTATAGGATATGGCATTATGGGACTTTGGTATTATGTCCTTCTTACCAGATATTTTCCAAGAGGAAGATGCAGTGCCATGAAATTCTTAAAATGGCTTTCGGCATATCCGGAACTGGGATGCCTTGGAATCTGCATGTCTATTGGACTTTATGGACATATAGTACTGATGTGGTCTTCTCCTATCAATAACTGTGTGAAAGGGCTGTTTTTTGAAGCGCCTCAGTATGATGTGCCGGCACTTCTCAGCTTCCTTTCGATACTTATTACAACTATAAATTTTGTTACCAGTGTTGAGGTTGAATTCTATCCGAAATACAGGAATTTCTTCGGATTACTTAATTCTGAAATGACATATTCAGATATTGAACAGGCTCGTATTGAGATGGAACAGACCCTTACCCGTGAGCTGTCTTATACATTTTTAAAGCAGTTCTTTTCAACGCTGATCTTTATCATCCTGGGAACATTTTTGATCCCAAAGATCCCTTTGGGCTTTAATGAAGATATGCTGGGGATCTACAATGTGCTTTGCTGCGCATATGCCTTCTATGCCATAGGAAATGCAACAATGCTTATTCAGCTTTATTTTGCAGATAATACAGGAGCTCTTATATCGGGAGCGGTATTTATGATATTTTCCTTTGGTGGTACATTTGCAACTATATTCTTAGATATAAAGTGGTACGGCTTTGGATTCTTGCTGGGATCATTTCTCTTTGCAGTTGTTTCACTGCTGCAGTTAAAGAAATATCTGTCAAAGATCTTAGAAAATGTATTAAGCCGCCAGCCTATTAAAAATGAGGAAGTTGATGGTATTATGAGCCGTTTTGCTGATAAATGCGAAAAGGTTTATAGAGATTTATATAGAAAAGACATTCTTAGAGAAGAGGAAGAATGATATGAGAAGAAATAGTAAAGTTAAAAGGTTTACAGCCAGGCTATTATCTTTATCCATGATCTTTTTAACCTGGGGCTGTGCTGGGATTAAAGTTCCTGACAGGTACAAAGAGCAAAAAGAAGAGGATAAGACTGACAGGGCTGTGGAGAAAGCTACTGCAACTGAGCCGGTATTAAAGGACAATATGGAACTTTATGGTGATGATGATGACGATGTGGTGGTTATGTATCTTACTGTGTCAAAGGGAAATTCTTCAGATAGTACAGACCATACATGGAAAGAGGTTAATACTTACTCAACGGATTACTATGCAGAACAGGGAATCGATAGATATAAAGTAAATGGAGTCCTTC
Organism: Eubacterium sp.; assembly: GCA_017420535.1. Classification (GTDB taxonomy): domain Bacteria; phylum Bacillota; class Clostridia; order Lachnospirales; family Lachnospiraceae; genus Eubacterium_Q. Next base: position 32,523 of record JAFOIV010000037.1, read on the forward strand.
AGGTGGGAGATGAAACAGGACCAATGCCAGGAGAACTGGGATATGGAAGGACTACACCAAATTGTACTGTGTCAGTCAGAGGACAGACTTCATCTAAGGATCCGCAGAAGGGTTATAAGATAAAGATCAAAGATAATCAGGGTACCTGGGATGGTCAGTCTGTGCTTAATCTTAATAAGCATGAGATGGAAGGCTTAAGATTTAGAAATAAACTTATGTATAAGCTGCAGGAGGGACTTCCTGATATGATTTCTCTTAGGACCAGGTTTGTACATCTTTACGTTAAAGACCTTACTAGTGAGAATCCTGATACGGCCTTTGTGGATTATGGACTTTATACCCATGTAGAGCAGGCTAATAAGAAAATGCTCAAAGCTCATGGACTTGATTCTCAGGGTTATCTATATAAAGAAAACCAGATGTTTGAGTTCTATGATTATGAAGATATAAGGCTTGCCACAGATCCTTTATATGATGAAGGAAAATTTGGTTATTACCTTGAAAGTAAAGGAAGTAATGACCATTCAAAACTTAAAGAGATGCTTAAGGATGTTAACAGCAATTCTATGGATGGAGACACCCTTTTAGATAAGTGGTTTGACAGGAATAATCTATCCATGTGGATGGCTTTTAATATAATCACAGGAAATATAGATACTCAAAGTAGAAATACCCTGCTTTATAGTCCATCCAATATAAATAAGTGGTACTTTATAGATTGGGACTGCGATGCAGGCCTTAGAAGATATGAATGGGCATTGAATAAGCATGATATGTCCTTATATTCTAAGGAGGCATTTGGATGGGAGTATGGAATAAGCAATTACTGGTCAAATGTATTATTCCAGAAGATACTTAAATCCGAAGAGTTTAGAAAACTGCTGGATAGTAAGGTGGAATACCTTTATAAGAATTTTCATGGAGGAAAGGTACAGAGACTGGCAGAATACTATGCAGGTATTGTAAAACCTTACTGCTTTGGAAATGCAGATAAATTATATGAGCCTCTTACGGAAGCTGAATATGATGATATAATCTCAAAGATTGACGATGAGCTGGAATATAATTATTCACTTTATAAGGAGTCTCTTAATAACCCAATGCCTTTCTATATTGGAAAGCCGGAAGTAGTAGACGGAAAAACGGTATTTGAGTGGGACGCATCCTATCATTTTGGTGGAAGCGAGATATCCTATGAGGTTGAAGTGGCTGATAATTTTGATTTTAAGAATCCTATAATCAGCCAGCAGAAATTGTTCCTTGGTCAGGTAATATATGATAAGAAACTTGAACCAGGTCAGTATTTTATAAAAGTTAAGGCTGTGGATGCAGAGGGTAATAAATGCACTGCCTTTGATGTTTATTACGGTGAAGAAGAAAAGATTTTTGGATGCGTCTGCTTTTATGTAGGAGAAGATGGCACCATCAGGCTGGAGGGTGAATAATGGCTGAAGAGATCGTTAGAAAATTCCGGCATGAACTTAAATATATGATTTCTGAATCAGAGGCTTTAGTATTAAAACAACGTTTTAAAAGCATAATGTCTCTGGATAAGAATGCAGGTGAAACTGGATATCTTATAAGAAGCCTTTACTTCGATGATGAGAAAGAGTCGGCCATTATGGATAAAATGGCTGGAACTGCCGCCAGAGCTAAATTCAGGATAAGGATATATAATTATAAAGATGGATTTATAATGCTTGAAAGAAAGGCAAAGCAGGGACAGTACATCCAGAAGACTTCTGTATCTCTCACTAAAGAAGAATATTATAAGATCTATGATAAGGATTACAGATTTCTTCTTGATAGAAAAGAGGCCTTGTGTAAGGATTTTTATTTCGAGCTTGTTTCCAATAATTTAAAGCCTGTAGTAATTGTAGATTACGACAGAGTACCATTTGTCTATCAATATGGTGATGTGAGAGTTACTTTTGATGAAAATATCAGAAGTGCGGGAGCTGTAAGAGAGATATTTAGTGATAAACTGGATACATATAATGTAATGCCGCCATCAACTCTTATACTGGAAGTGAAATTCACAGAATTTCTGCCTCAGATAATTAGAGATATGTTGGATATAAGAAGTTCAACTTATGTATCTGCTTCAAAATATGTAATGTGTCTTGAGAAGAGACTGGAAAATACCATGAGAAAGAAAGCTGATTAGGGAGGAAAAAGATATGTCTATTGAGGATATCATAAAAGATTCGGATGCATTTCAACAGGCCATAACACCTGGAACAGCGCTGACTATTGCGTTGGACCTGCTGTTTGCACTTGTAATGGGAATTTTAATATATTTTGTTTATAAAAAATATTTCTCAGGGGTAGTATATAGCAGAAATTATGCCATAACCCTTATTGGAATGAGTGTGCTTACCTGTATGGTAACTCTTGCTATCAGTACCAATATTGTTATCTCTCTTGGTATGGTAGGCGCGCTTTCTATTGTACGTTTCAGAACAGCCATAAAAGAACCGCTTGATCTTATGTATCTTTTCTGGGCAATTACATGTGGAATTACTGCAGGAGCAAGTATGTATATCCTTGCCATTGCAGCCTTTGTCATTATGTTTATAGTGATAGTGATCTTTGCCCGCAGAAATGCTACAGGAAATACATATGTAATGATAGTTCATTATAATGGGGCTGATACAGAGGGATGTATTGTAAGAGAAATCTCAGATCTTAAGTATAATATCAGATCAAAGGTGGAAAGAAGTGAAGATACAGAGCTTACCATCCAGCTTCAGATCAGAAAGAATAACCTTGGTTTTACTGAAAAAATAAAGGCTTTAGAAGAAGTAAAGGACGTAGCTGTTATTAACTTTGATGGAGAATATCATTAAGATTTTCTGATGATAAGTTTATGTTTAGAATTATAAAAAATTTATAATAATATAAATTTTTAGTCATTTAAATTTTTGAGATATATGACCGCGCCAAAAGAGGTTCAGAGAGTTTTCCCGGGAATGGATAAACCCCTTTGAGGCGCGGTTTACTTATGGTTTAAAAGGGTGAAGGGACTTTTTTTTGAAGGTTTAAAATCATTTAAATTTTTAAGTGAAAATTGGTTTTGTTATACTAAATGCCATAAAATTGATATATACGCTTATTTAAAAATTTGTTAGAGTTGACTTAAATCGAAAACGTTTCCGGCTTATGAGCCGGCATTATGAAAGAGGGGAAAACGTGAAAGAAAGACTTAAACAAAGAGGCGCAGGCATCCTTATGTCAATTACGAGTCTCCCATCTCCATACGGTATTGGAACAATGGGTAAGGCGGCATATCACTTTGTTGATCAGTTAGCAAAGGCTGGACAGAGTTATTGGCAGGTGCTTCCAATCGGACCAACAAGTTTAGGAGACAGCCCATATCAGGCTTGTTCTTCATTTGCAGGAAATCCATATTTCATCGATCTTGATATGCTCATTGAAGATGGATTACTGAAGAAATCAGATCTTAAGGGCTATGATTTTGGAAATGACGAAGCAAATGTAGATTACGAAAAGATCTGGAATTACAGATTCAAAGTGCTTCGCATTGCTTATGAAAACAGCAAGGATATCCACGATGACGCTCAGGATTACTTTGAGAAGAAGAATCGTGAATGGCTTGATGATTATGCACTTTTCATGGCTGTTAAGAATCATTTTGACAATCATGAATGGCTCATGTGGGATGAAGATATCAGATTCCGTGAAAGAAAGGCTATGATCTCATATAAGAAAGCTCTTTCAGAAGAAATCGGTTTCTGGAAATTCATTCAGTTTGAGTTCTACAAGCAGTGGGACAGCTTAAAGAAATATGCTAATGAGAAGGGCATCTCTATCATTGGTGATATTCCTATCTACATTGCTTTAGATAGTGTTGATGTTTGGAAGAATCCAGAACTGTTCCTTTTAGATGAGGACAGAAGACCGGTTCTTGTAGCAGGTGTACCACCAGATGCATTTTCTGATGAAGGTCAGAAGTGGGGAAATCCTATTTATGACTGGAAGAAGATGGAAGAAGATGATTTCGCTTGGTGGAAGAAGAGAATCGAAGGTTCAGCAAAGCTTTATGACATCATAAGAATCGATCACTTCATCGGTGTTGTAAGATACTATGCCATCCCTGTAAATGAAAGTGCTAAACATGGCAAGTTCGAGTGGGGACCTGGAGAAAAGCTTACAAAGGCCATCGACAGTGCCAAGGGTGAAGCTGAGATCATCGCAGAAGATCTTGGTGTAGTTATTCCTGAAGTTCAGGAACTTATTGAAAAGACAGGATATCCAGGAATGAAGATCCTTGAGTTTGCTTTTGACCAGAATCCTGATAATGAACACCTTCCACAGAACTATACAAAGAATTTTGTTGTGTATGGTGGAACTCATGATAATGACACACTTAAGAGTTATTATAAGTCTATTGATAAACGTTCAAAACAGTATGCTTATAACTACGTAGGGGCTCATACAGAGGATGAACTTCTTGATAATGTTCTTCGTCTGGCATATGGAAGCGTAGCGAACACTGTAATCTGGCAGATGCAGGACGTACTTAAACTCGATGGTGATGCAAGAATGAATCTTCCTTCAACAATCGGTACTAACTGGAAGTGGCGTATGAAGAAGGGCGAATTCACAAATGACATGGTAAAGAAATTGGCTATGCTGTCAAAACTTTATGGCAGAAAAAGGGAAATACCAGTCAGAAACGCATCAAAGTCTGCAGAAGCTAAAAAGACAACAAAGAAAAAAGAAAAGAAATAAGCAGCTGATTTAGCGCAAGAAATATTATATAAAAGGGAGTTTGGATAATGTTAGAGAATTACTTAAAGAAACATTTCAACAAGACAATCGCTGAATGTACTGACGAAGAAATCTATGCAGCTCTTCTTCTTCTTACAAAAGAGAAGGCAGAGAAGCGTGTTAGTACAAATGGTAAGAAGAAGCTTTATTACATCTCAGCTGAGTTCCTTATTGGTAAGCTTCTTAGTAATAACCTTATTAATCTTGGTATCTATGATGCAATAGCAGATGAGCTTAGTGCTAACGGTAAGTCAATCACACTTATTGAAGAAGTTGAGCAGGAGCCATCACTTGGTAACGGTGGTCTTGGAAGACTTGCAGCTTGTTTCCTTGATTCTATTGCAACTCTTGGACTTAACGGTGACGGTATCGGACTTAACTACCACCTTGGACTTTTCAAGCAGGTATTTGAGAAGAATCTTCAGAAAGAAACAATCAACCCATGGATCGATGATCACAGCTGGCTCACAAAGAGAAAAGAGAATTACACAGTTGAATTCGGTGATTTCAAGGTAAAGTCAACTCTTTATGATATTGCTGTAACAGGTTATGAAAACAGAACAAATGAACTTCATCTTTTCGATATTGATTCAGTAGATGAGAGCATTGTAGAGAAGAATTCAATCTCTTTCGATAAGGAAGCTATCAAGAAGAACCTTACACTTTTCCTCTATCCAGATGATAGTGATGAAGCAGGAAATCTTCTTCGTGTATATCAGCAGTATTTCATGGTATCAAATGCTGCACAGTTTATCATTGATGAAGCTAAGGGCAGAGGTTCTAACTTACATGACCTTGCAGATTATGTAGCTATTCAGATCAATGATACACATCCATCAATGGTAATTCCTGAACTTATCAGACTCCTTGACAAAGAAGGAATCAAGTTTGAAGAGGCTGTTGAGATCGTAACAAATACATGTGCATATACTAACCATACAATCCTTGCAGAAGCTCTTGAGAAGTGGCCTATCAAGTTCATTGAAAAGGTTGCTCCAGCTATTGTTCCTATCATTAAGAAGCTCGATGCTATCGTTGTTAAGAAGTTCGACGATCCATCAGTAGCTATCATTGATGAAGACGAGAGAGTACACATGGCTCATATGGATATCCATTTTGGTCACAGCGTAAATGGTGTTGCTTACCTTCATACAGAAATCTTAAAGAACACAGAATTAAACAAGTTCTATAAGTTATATCCAGAGAAGTTCAACAACAAGACAAATGGTATCACATTCCGTAGATGGCTCCTTCACTGTGATCATGACCTTACAAAGTTCATCGAAGCACATATCGGAACAGGATTTAAGAATGATGCTACAGAACTTGAAGAACTCCTTAACTATATCGATGATGAGAAGACACTTTATGATCTCCTTTCAGTAAAGGCTGAAAACAAGAAGATCTTAAAGAACTTCCTTAAGAGAACAGATGGTATGGATTTAAATGAAAATTCTATCTTCGACGTTCAGGTTAAGAGACTTCATGAGTATAAGAGACAGCAGCTTAACTGCCTCTATGCTATTCATAAATATTTAGAGATCAAGGCAGGTAAGAAGCCAACAACTCCTATCACAATGCTTTTCGGAGCTAAAGCTGCACCAGCTTACACAATCGCTAAGGATATCATTCACCTTATCCTCTGCCTTCAGGAACTTACAGCAAATGATCCAGATGTAGCTCCATACTTCAGAGTTGTTATGGTTGAGAACTACAACGTATCAAAGGCTGAGAAGGTTATTCCAGCAGCTGATATCTCAGAGCAGATCTCACTTGCTTCTAAGGAAGCTTCAGGAACAGGTAACATGAAGTTCATGTTAAATGGTGCTATCACAGTTGGTACAATGGATGGTGCTAACGTAGAGATCGCACAGTTTGTTGGCGAAGACAATATCTACATCTTCGGTGAAGATTCAGATACAGTTATCAAGAGATATGCAGATGCTTCTTATGTATCAAAGGATTACTACAAGAAGAATCCTGTGATCAAGGAAGCTGTTGATTTCATCGTAGGAAAAGAAATGATGAAGATCGGTAATAAGGAGAACTTAGAGAGATTATACAACGAACTCCTTAACAAAGACTGGTTCATGACATTCCCTGATGTTGATGATTATTTCGCAACAAAGGAAAAGGCTTACAAGGATTATGAGGATCGTCTCGGATGGGCTCGTAAGATGCTTGTAAATATTGCAAAGGCTGGTTTCTTCTCATCAGATAGAACTATTGAAGAATACAACAGAGATATCTGGAAGTTATCATAATTACATACATTAAGGCTAAAATATGTTACTATAAGTGTGGTCCGAAAGGGCCACACTTTTTTATACAGACTTTTTAATACAGGAGTTAAAATGTTACAGATATTTTCAATGGATGGCCCACTTTATAAGTGTTTATCCACCTTGGCGAATATAGTTATCATCAATATCCTTTGGCTTATAACTATGATTCCGGTGGTAACCTTTGGCCCGGCCACAGAGGCTGCCTATTATACCCTTACAAAGGTATATAAAGGCGAAGATTCAAAAATCATACGTAAATATTTTAAAGAATTTAAAGATGGATTTAAGAAGAATGTACCAGCTGGACTGATAGTTCTTATTTCTGCTGCAGTGGTAGCGGGGGATCTTTTTATTTTTTATAATCTTATGAACAGTGACGCTTATGGTATGAGTAAACAAATGATAAAGATCCTTGGGATAGCATTTGTGATTCTTTATATCATTTTGTTTTCTTTTTTCATGCCTTTAATGGCAACCTTTGAAAATTCCATAAAACAAAATCTAAAGAACAGCCTGCTTTTAGGAGTAAGAAGATTCTATATAGCTCTTCCTATGGGACTGATTACCCTTATTCCTTTGATGGTATTTTTATATGATCAGCAGTTTTTTATGAAGACTTTTGTGCTTTATCTTATGTTAGGTCTTGGAGGACCGGCTTATATAAATGTCATTTTATTCAGGTTTGCAGTTAAGGAATACCTGCCTAAAGAGGAAGAATCCTAAGGAATAGCGTATTTCTTTGTTTTAGCGGTTTTGTACAAAAATGCAGAATGTTTTAAAATGGTTCCCGGAAAATGGGAACCATTTTTTGTGCATAATGCACGGTGAAATTGAAAAAACTTTGTAGATACATGACAAATATGTGAAAATATGAAAAAGGATGTTGAAATCGTATGTGTAAAGTGCTAACATCGGATTTAGTTGGAAGCGTTACCGAAATCGTTATACGAAAACTATTCCGGTTTCGATACCAAAAAGTTCATTATATTAAAAGGAGCGGGTAAAAAAATGAGAAAATTTAAGAAGGCAGCAGCTTTAACAATGGCACTTGCTATGTCAGCTACTATGATTGCTGGCTGTGGATCAAAAAACGAAGACACAACAGCCGCAGCAAAGCAGGATCAGGATGCATCAAAGACTGATACAGATAAGAAGGATGATGACAAGACATCATCTGGTAAGGGATCAGTTTACATGCTTAACTTCAAGCCTGAAACAGATGAAGTTTGGCAGGATCTTGCAAAGACATACAAAGATCAGACAGGCGTTGATGTAACTGTACTTACAGCTGCTGAAGGCCAGTATTCAACAACACTTCAGTCAGAAATGGCTAAGGGCGCTGATGCACCAACAATTTTTAATATTGGTAATACAACAGCAGCTCAGACTTGGAATGATTATACATATGATTTAAAAGATTCAGAGATCTACAAGCATCTCTCAGATAAGTCACTTTCTATCAATTTCGATGGAAAGGTTGCAGGTGTTGCTAACTGCTATGAAGCATTTGGTATCATTTACAACAAGAAGATCATTGCTGATTACTGCAAATTAGACGGTGCAGTTGTTAAGTCAGCAGATGAGATCGACAGCTTTGAAAAGTTAAAGGCTGTTGCAGAAGATATCAACAAGAGAGTTGATGAGATGAATGAGAAATATGGTTATGAACTCACAGAAGCATTTGCTTCATCAGGTCTTGATGGTGGTTCATCATGGAGATTCTCAGGACATCTTTCATGTATCCCTCTTTACTATGAATTCAAGGATGCTGGATGCGATCTTATAGCTGGTCAGGGCGAGATCACAGGTAAGTATCTTGATAGCTTCAAGAATATGTGGGATCTTTATGTTTCAACATCATCAGCTGATCCTAAGACTCTTACTTCAGGTACATACAATGCTGAGACAGAGTTTGGTATGGAACAGGCTGTATTCTATCAGAATGGTAACTGGGAGTATGCTCCTCTCACAAATGAAGAGAACGGTTACCTTGTACAGGCAGAGGATCTTGGTATGATGCCTATCTATGGTGGCGTAGATGATGCTAATCAGGGACTTTGCGTTGGTACAGAAAACTATTGGGCAGTTAACAGCCAGGCTTCAGAAGATAATATCAAGGCTACACTTGAGTTCCTTAACTGGGTTATCACATCAGATGAAGGCCGTGATGCAGTAACAAACAAGATGGGACTTTCAGCTCCATTTGATACATTTACAGGTGAATATGCTCCTTCAAATGCTTTCTCACAGGATGCTCAGAAGTACATGGATGCGGGTAAGACTTCTGTTGCATGGTCATTCAATGCTACACCAAACGTTGATGATTGGAGAGCAGATGTAGTTACAGCACTTACTGCTTATACAGATGGATCAGGCGACTGGTCAGCAGTTCAGACAGCATTTGTTGATGGATGGGCTAAGCAGTGGAAACTTGCTGAAGAAGCAGCTAAGTAATTAGCATACTGTTTAATAAGACGTATTTAGGGTGGGCAATGTCCACCCTATTTTTAAAAAAAGGAGCAACTGATGGAAAAATCAATTAAGAGATATTGGCCGCTTTTTGTTCTACCAACTATGGCGGCATTTACAATTGGATTTCTTATTCCATTCGTTTATGGTATCTTCCTTTCTTTCTGCAAATTTACAACTGTTGTAGACTGGAAGTGGGTAGGATTTAAGAATTACACAAGAATTTTCGTGGTTAATGGAGAAGTGGATAAGACATTCATTCATTCACTCTGGTACACCACTTTATTTACAGTAGTAACAATGCTTATCATCAACGTGGTAGCATTTGCGATCGCTTGGTGCCTTACAAAGGGCATTAAAGGAACTTCACTTTTTAGAACAGTGTTCTTCCTTCCAAATCTCATCGGTGGTATCGTACTTAGTTACGTATGGCTGATGATCTTTAACTCATTTCTTAAGAGATATTCACAGACCATTGTTACATCTCAGTGGCATGCTTTCTGGGGAATGGTGATCGTTGTCTGCTGGCAGCAGATAGGTTATATGATGATCATCTATGTAGCAGGTATCCAGAGTATTTCAGGTGATGTATTAGAAGCTGCAAAGATTGATGGAGCTACAGGAAAGAGTATGCTGTTTAAGATCATACTTCCTATGCTGGCACCAACTATCACAGTTTGTTCATTCCTTACAATGACAAATGGATTTAAGCTCTTCGATCAGAACCTGGCTCTTACAGGTGGTAACCCTGGTAAGATGTCTCAGTTACTTGCGCTTAATATTTATGACACTATGTATGGAACTACAGGATGGCAGGGAGTAGGACAGGCAAAGGCTGTTATCTTCTTCCTTTTGGTTGCTGTAATTTCAATTATTCAGAATAAGATATCAAGAAGCAGGGAGGTACAGTAGAAATGGCTAAGAAAGAAAGTAATGTTTCAACTGTAAGACAGTCCAAACATGCCGGGATTCTTACATTCTTTTTCGCTATAGTTTCAGTGATCTGGCTTCTTCCTATGTTTCTTGTGGCGCTGAATTCATTTAAGAAAAAAGCATACATTTTCTCAAATCCATATGGAATCAGTTCTAAGAAACTGTCAGATGGCTTTGCTGCATGGAAAACCGGAATAAACAGAGTAATGGTTGGATTCCTCAACTATAAAAATGCCATTAAGAAAACAGATTTCTTCAAGGCTTTTGGTTATTCCTTATTTATCACTATTGCCTCAGTGCTCCTTATAATCCTTTGTACATCAATGTGTGCATGGTTTATCGTAAGAGTACACGGTAAAATCACAATGATGATTTATTATTTATGTATATTTGCCATGGTAGTTCCATTTCAGATGGTAATGTTCACATTGTCAAAGTTTGCAAATATGCTTCATCTTGGAAATCCTGTGGGTATAGTAGTGGTATATCTAGGATTCGGGGCCAGTACCTGTGTGTTTATGTTTACGGGATTTGTTAAAGCAATCCCTGTAGAGATAGAGGAAGCTGCACTTATAGATGGATGTAATCCATTGCAGACATATTTCCTTGTGGTTTTCCCAATGATGAAACCAACAACAGTTACTGTTGCTATTCTTCAGGCAATGTGGGTATGGAACGATTATCTCCTTCCATGTCTCGTACTTAATATCAATAAATACAGGACAATACCTATTGCTATTCAGTTTTTGAAACAGAGTCACGGGCAGCTGGACTGGGGGGCTATGATGGCTGCGCTTGTGCTTGCAATTTTACCAATAGTAATATTCTATATAGCAGGTCAGAAATATATTATTGAAGGCGTGCTGACTGGTGCTGTAAAGGGTTAAATGGTATAATTATAATATGATTTTTAAAGAAAGGCAGGGAAAAAAGAATGAGAACTAGCGGAATACTTTTCCCAATATTTAGTTTGCCATCTCCATATGGAATAGGCTGTTTTTCAAAGGAGGCATATGACTTTGTAGACTACCTTAAGGAATGTGGCCAGAGTTACTGGCAGATTCTTCCATTGGGACCAACAGGCTATGGAGATTCACCCTACCAGAGTTTTTCAACATTTGCGGGAAATCCCTATTTTATCGATCTTACCGCTCTTATTGAAGAGGGACTTCTTACTAAGAAAGAATGTGAATCATCAGATTTAGGAAATGACGAGAAATCTATTGATTATTACAAACTTTATAAAAACAGATGGCCTTTACTGAGAAAGGCCTATGACAGGTATGATAAAGAAGGGGATTCAGAGTTCCGTAAGTTTCAGGAGGAACAGGCATATTGGCTGAAAGATTATGCCCTGTTTATGGCTGTAAAGGATAGGTTCGAGGGCGTTGAATGGCGCAAATGGGCTGATGATATCCGTTTCAGACATAAGAATGCAATGGAGTACTACCAGACAGAAGAGTATTTCAATGTGGAGTTTTATCAGTTTGTACAGTATCTGTTTTTCAAACAGTGGTACAAGCTTAAGGCGTATGCAAATCAGCAGGGAATAAAAATAATCGGAGATATTCCTATTTACGTATCACCGGACTCATCTGATGCCTGGGCAAATCCGGAATTATTCCAGATGGATAACGAAGGTAATTTCGCCAGAGTTGCTGGATGTCCACCGGATGGTTTTGCGGCTGAAGGTCAGCTTTGGGGTAATCCTTTATACAGATGGGATTATCATAGACAGACAGGATATGACTGGTGGGTAAGGAGACTTGCTGCCTGTTACAATATGTATGATGGTGTAAGAATAGACCATTTCAGAGGATTTGACGAATATTATTCAATCCCGGCTGGAGATAAGAATGCAGTAAATGGTGTCTGGGTAAAGGGACCAGGTATTGATCTCTTTAATACTATCAAATACAGATTAGGCGACGATAAGATGATCATTGCTGAGGATCTGGGTTATATGACAGAGACCGTTAAAAAACTTGTTGATGACACTGGATATCCAGGAATGAAGGTAATTGAATTTGCCTTTGATGAAAGAGATTCATCGGGACCTGTTGCTTATCTTCCACACAATTATATAGAAAATTGTGCTGCTTACACAGGAACACATGATAATGAAACTCTTGCTCAATGGATTGCAGGTATTTCTAAACGTGAATTATCAAAAGTAAAGAAATATATTGGCATTGAAACAGATGATTATGATGCGATCTGCGATGGCCTTATCAGAGTACTTCAGATGAGTGTTGCAAAATATTGTATAATTCCACTGCAGGATTATCTTAAACTTGGTAAAGAAGCAAGAATCAATACACCTTCAACCCAGGGAGGAAATTGGGTATGGAGAATTGATAAAAAATATTTTACTAAGAAAAATGCAAAATATATTAGAGATTTTGCTGAAACATATGGCAGAATCAAGGTGGAAGAGAAACTTTAATGATTTACGGATATATCTAAGGATATATCCGTATTTTATTGAAAACAATAATGTGAAAAATTCCACATATTCCATTAGTTTTTTAATTGACAGATTGTAAATTGGTAACGTATAATTATTTCCGGTAACGTTTTTTTGTAGCATTTTTGCACAAAAAGATAGAGGGAAATTTTAAAAAAAAGGGTAAAGTAATGGCTTCGATTACGATCAAAGATGTAGCACGTCTTAGTGGCTACAGTATCAGTACGGTTTCGAGAGCACTTAACGATCACAGGGATATAAGCCCTGAAACAAAGGAAAAAATCCAGAAGGTAATCAAAGAATATGGATATATTCCTAATAACAGTGCAAGAAATCTTAAGAAAAAAGATTCAAATACTATATCAATAATTGTAAAGGGTATATCAAATCCATTTTTCCAGGATATGTATACTATGTTTGAGCACAGCCAGCAGATGAAGAATTATACGCTTTCACTGACTCAGGTTTCTGAAGATGAGAGTGAGATATTTGCGGCTATAGAGGCTGAAAAAGAGAAAAAGCTTTGCGGTGTCATTTTCTTCGGAGGTTATTTCGATGAAAAGGCCAGAGACTACTTAAAGAGGATAAATGTTCCTTATGTTCTCTGCACAGCCAAAATGGACGGGGATGCAGATCCTGCTACATATACCGAGGTTGGTATCGATGACGAATTAGAAAGCTATAAGGTAGTTAAATATCTTACAGAGCTGGGGCATAAAAGAATTGCTATCATCGGCGGTAAGAAAACTGACAGAAATATCGGAAGATACAGACTTCAGGGTTACTATAAGGCTTTAAAGGATGCCGGTATCACTCCAGATGAAAGTCTTGTTTTCTACATGGATGATAATTATCCAGAGCATACACCTGAAAATGGTTATGCTGTAATGAACGCAATGCTTGACAGCGGTGTGGATTTCAGCGCTGTATATGTTATCTCAGATAACACAGCATATGGCGCATGTAAGGCAATGCTTGACAGAGGACTCAAGATTCCAGAGGATTATTCTCTTGCTTCCTTCGATGGACTTGAAATGTCAAAGTACTATCATCCATCACTTACAACCATGAAACAGCCTTGCCAGAGAATGGTAGATGAAGTTGTAAAACAGCTCCTTGTACTTTTAAATGCAGAAGACGGGGAAGAGGTTCAGCATGTTCATAAGATTTTCCCTGCTAAACTAATCATAGGGCAGTCAACAGCTCCATATAAGCCTAAGAAAAAATAATTAGGTGTGTGAATACGGACGCGCACAATTGTATAGATGTTCAAGTAAATCCCTCCAGCGGGCTAAAAATGCCCTTTGGAGGGATTTCTTTCGCGTCTTTTATTTTATTTTGGCTGGGGACGGATACTTTATGATATTGATTCTTTTTCTGAAATTAATATTTCGGATGAGTAAAGGATCAACCTGAGATGTAATCTTTCGGCGGAGTGAAGTCCTTAAGATATATGCTTTTCATACAATGCTACTCAGAGTAAATATTCTCCCCTCATCTCACGGTAAAGCTGAAGGAGGTATGTTTATCTGAGCGAATAAGCGCAGCTCTTAGATTGCCCCGAGTCGAATAGGTACCTGAGGGCGCGCAGCTTGCTGCGACGACGGAAGGTACCGTTAAGTGAGACGACGGGAGAAGCTTAGAAGCGGAGGCGACCAGCGAAGAAAACATACCCTCCTTTAGCCAGTGAGATGAGGGGAGAATCATAAACGAGTCTCACCGTATGAAACCCTATATCTCAGAAAGTATTATGAGGTTCCATGGATCGATCTTTAGGATATCGCCAGGACGCACTATTTCATTGCCGTCCAGAGGAAGAACATGGTTGTTGTTCAGAAGCACTTTTTCATTGCTGGCTTCGTGGCAGTATTCTTCTGCGTGGCTGGAATAGTTGAAGATATAACGGATCTTCTTTAAGTTTTGTCCCAGACCCTCTTTTACTATTACTGGGAAATGTTCCTTCTTAAGATGGATATTGATCTTTTCTTCCCTGATAACTCTTCTTATCAGCATTTCTAATTCTTTTTCTTCAAAGAAACATCCAAGGTAAGTCACGGAACCTAAAGTGTTTTTCTTATGGGTGATGGCGGCATAATTTTTCCAGAATGGGTTGTCGTAACGGGCCCAGACTTCAGCGTCGGATGGGATCAGTAATTCAATCCATTTTGACAAGCTGGCTTTTGTTTCTTCTCCAGAGCTGTTTTTTATAAGGAGGCCAGTGTTTTTTGGATAAGTAAAATCTGAATAGCTGGCACCGATCAGGTCTGTCATCATAAATGGCTGGTCGCCGTCATAAATCTTTAATTCCTCATCGGAGAAACAAGATTTAAAACCAAGGATCAAATGACCGCCGGATAAAACATAGGCTCTTAATTTTTCGATGGTTTCCTTTGTTGCACTGTAGAGCGCAGGGATGAAGAGAAGTTTGTATTCTGAAAAATCGCTGTCTTTATAAATGATGTCGGTTTCAAGATTCATTTTATAGCAGGTGTCATGCATCCATCTAAAAATCTGGTTATAGTTAAGCCCCGAATTTATTGGGAATTCATCTAGTCCTGTAAGGCTTCGCTGATCTAAAAGGATTGCGGCGTCGGCCTTCTTTGTAAGATGTAGCAGGTGCTGTTTTAAGATATTCATCTCCCCTGCATATTCTTTAATCTCATAATATTCTCTGTTTGGTTTAAGGTCATGAGAAAGAATGCCCTTCCAATATGATTCTATGGCGTTATGGATGGAATGCCAGTGCCAGTACATTATGGAATCAGCACCTGAAGACAGGTGGCTGTAGGCCTGAAGGCGGATCTGTCCTGGGTAAGGAAGCCACTGGGTAAGCCCCTGGCAGGCGGTTTCTAAAACCAGATAGTTGTCTTTCTTCAGGGATCTTGCTATGGCGCCACCAAAATCAATTTCAATGCCAGTAAGATCCTCATTGGATTTATGATAAATGTCACAGCCGGCAATATCCATGCATTCGGCGGCTTCTGGCTGATCTACCAGAGGTTGAAGTCCGACGGAATGATCATCCCAGGCATAATCAAAGTTGTGAGTTATAAACTGGTCGGGACGCATGTATTCTCTTACGATTGAGGCAAGAAAAGATAAAAAGTCTGTGATCACCTCTCTAAGGAATTTTTTATAGGCGGCTGAGAGACTGCCATTTATTGTTCCTCTGATATCAGGAAAATCATCCCAGTTATCTACACGGTTGCTCCAGTAATCCAGGCCGAATTCGTGGTTGAATTCATTTATGTCAGGATATTTTTTCTTTAAGTATTCAACAAATAGCTTTTGGGTTCCTGGGTTTGCGGCATCTGCGGCCCTTGTTTCATTATCCAGCTGGAAGCCTATGACACATTTATAATTCTTTTGCTCTTCCATAAGGCGCTGGGTGATACGCTGGCAGTATTTTCTAAAGACTGGATTTGTAAGGTCGAAATGCTGCCTTCCTCCATAGATTTCCTGACCGTGTTTTGTTATGGCCATGATATCCGGATATTTTTTAATGAGCCAGGATGGAACGGCGTAAGTAGGGGTTCCGATAATAACATTAAGATCGTATTTTTCTGCCATGGAAAGAACATGGTGTAGTTTTGAGAAATCAAAGGTATTGTCCTGAGGTTCCCAGGTGCTCCAGGTGGACTCAGCAATCCTTATGGTATTTATTCCTGCTTCTTTCATGAGCTGCATATCTTTCTCCACACGCTCATAAGGCATATATTCTGTGTAGTAAGCGGCTCCGATAAGAAGATCTTTTACTTTCATTTGATCTGCCTCCTTTTCATATTTGTTTTTATATTATAATGTTTAGTTTCCTAAATTATATAAGGCGCAAAGACCTTTTGTGTATTTTTATGTACAAAAGTTGCGCAGAATAAATGCGCGAATTTGAAGGGATTAGAGACGTTTAAGCTTGAAAAACGTAACACTTTTGTAAAGATAAACTTGACATTTCTAGTAATAATTGCTATATTTCAAATGACAACCGATTGCGCATAATATACCATACTGGGATTGAAATGTAAAGCTAAAAGGGGTTTGGGGAAACAAGCATGAGTGAAGAAAAAAATACAGTTCAATTTAAAGAGGAAACCTCAAAGATAACCATATCTGATGTGGCTGATGCTTTAGGAATTTCAAAGACTACTGTATCGAGAGCCATTTCCGGTAAGGGTAGGATTGGTGAAGCCACAAGGCAGAGAGTTCTTGATTATATTTCAAAGAATCATTATAGACCAAGCATTATAGCTAAGGGTCTTGCCAATTCGAAGACATACAATATTGGATGGATAATTCCTGGAGATTCATCATCTTCAGATCTGCCATTCTTTCAGAGATGTATGATGGGGGTCAGTGAAGTTGCAGCAACGGAAAACTATGATCTGTTAATGACCATGGTGTTTAGTAAGGATATATCACAGCTTGAAAGAGTTGTAAGAAATAGAAAAGTTGATGGGATTGTAGTTGGAAGAACTCTTATGGATGATCCAACTGTAGCATTTCTTAAGAAAAATGATATTCCATTTGTGGTTATAGGAAGCAGTAATGATAACTCAGTTGTTCAGGTTGATAATGATCACGTAAATGCCTGTCGTGAGATTACATCAATCCTTCTTATGAAGGGCGTTAAGAAGCCTGTTCTGATTGGAGGCAGTGAGAATCATATCGTTAACAGAAACCGTAAAAATGGATATATTTTAGGACTTGAGAGTCAGGGAATGCATCCATCAGATGATCTGATCTATATGAATATGGATACAGATGTGATGATAGAAAGGGCAGTTGATGAAGCTGTCAGTAACAAGGCTGACTGCATTTTCTGTATGGATGACAGAATCTGTGCAACAGTACTTGCAAAATTAAGAGAAGATGGAATTGAGATACCTGGACAGATTAAGGTTGCTTCGTTCTATAACAGCAAACTCCTTCAGTCAAACCAGCCTCAGATCACAACGCTTCAGTATGATCCAAAAGAACTTGGAGCTGTTGCCTGCAAGACTTTATTTGATTATATGGCTGGTAAAGAGATACAACGCAAAGTATATCTTGGCTATGAAGTAGTACTTAAGGGTTCTACAAAATAGCTAAAGATTTACATATAACCCCCTTTTTAATATAATGAGCTTGAAAGACTTCATTGCAGAATTTACCGTTTTTGTTCTGCAATGGAGTCTTTCTTTTTTTGGTTAGAAGTCAGTTTAAACGTTTTTTTAGACATATTTACCTAAAAACAACGGAAAAATGCCTGTTTAAAGTATGTAATAAATATGACCGGACGGTCAATAAAGGCAGATAAATGACATCGGGAGAGCATAAATTTGATATTTTTTTATTGTGTATTTTTGCTATAAAACATGCATTTTAGACCAGGGGCAATTGGTAAAAACCGCGTAAAATCGCCCATTTTACTTGATTCGACAATTTTACCAATGATAGGTGCCGGATACTTGACAATTATGTTAAATATGTGCTAAAATTCGTGAAAACGGTACCAATAACGGTGCCAGTTTTACCAAATATTATTGTTTATTAGCGTTTAAACGTTTTTTCAAGTGAAATTATGGTTGTGAAAATGCACAAAAATAAATTTCCGGGGGAGAGAAAACTAGCTATTGACAACAAAAACTGTCTTTGATATCATCAAAAACAGAACAACCGATTGCGCGTACGGCTAGGGAACCTATTTATGATTGTTTATGATGGAAATCAACCCATTTCATCATTTAACAATAAATATTGTTCAAAACATTATTATGGAGGAAATGTTAATGAGAAAGAAGAGTTTACTCGCACTTACACTTGCAACAGCTATGACAGCAGGTGTGCTCGCAGGATGCGGAAACAAGAATGAGACAACAACAGCAGCTCCTGAAAACAATTCAGAGGTTA
>JAFOIV010000038.1 GCA_017420535.1 Eubacterium sp.
ATATGATTCGCTGGCAGCACCTTCCCATTCACCCTGAAGGGTCTCAAGTAAGTTAGCCATTGTTACAATGATATCTTCTAACTTCTCTCCTTCAGCTCTGTACTCTGATGCCCTTCCACGCATTTCTTCTGGTGAAATTCTAATCTGTCCCATACCTTTTCAAAATCCTCCTTGTTTTACATTTGTCATGAAAACGTTACCATTTTGACAAAAAATTATTAGTTCCCATCGGGAACAACTTTTGAACAAATCAGATATTAATACTGTCAAACTTTAAAATCAATATAATTTAATCACTTTCTACATATACGACAAGCATTTTTTATGCATATTGTACAATTAGAATTGTTATTGTTTTTACAGCAACCAATTACGGTCAGGGAGAAGCAATATGTTTCTTTCTAATCTTGAGCATCCAAGCCATTTCTGCTATACTTTATTAATACTAATTGTTTAATTAAGAGGGATAATATGAATCAGAATAAAGTAAATGAAATGCAGTCATCTACTATCACTGTTGAACTTGATGGAACAGATCCAGTTGAATGTGCCATCATCACAGTACTTACAGTAGCTGAAAATGATTATATCTTCCTTATCCCTATAAATGATAAGGGTGAAGATGTAGGAGATGACATCTGGGTATACAGATATGTAGAAGATGAAACTCATACAGCTGATAATCCTGATCTCCAGGAAGTAACTGATCCTGAAGAATTCGAACTTGTAGCTGCTGCATTCGATGATTATTGCGAAAAAAATGATCTGGAATTCTAATTCCAGATCATTTTTTTGAACTGCCGGTTATCCCCCAGCAGCATATTCATTATATCAGAAGCTTACTTCTGTAGATATTGGTTTCTCTAAAAGCTCAGGGTTTTCAATGAGCTTCTTTAAGAGTTTTAATGTCCTTGCATAATAATATCCATCTGCAATTCTTTCATCTATCGTCATTGAGAGATCTATCTGTTTTTTCATGGTTACATTTCCATCCATGTCATACACAGGTCTTCTCTTCTTCTTACCGATTATCATAAAAACTGAAGTTGTTCCCCAGTTGGTCATATGATGATAGCCAGTGTTAAGTCCTATAGAACCTAGATTAGTAAGAACTATAGAACACTGATACGGATCAGAAGCAATGACTGATTCCGGCATCCAGCCATGTCTGTCGGCTACTCTTGCCATAGCACCTATAAAATGTTTAAATGGCAGCTTCTGGATAAAATTCATGCTCTCTGTAGATTTATCAACTGAAGTCTTACATAATTCAATCTGAGCATTTACCTTTGAACAAAGAGTCTTAAGGGTATCCGAATCTTCTGCCACGATTCTGGCAAGTGTTTCTTCTCCATCATCTTCAAAAGTCTTCTTCACTGTAAATGCTGCAGTAAGATTATTTCTCTGATATAGATTTTTATTTGCGATAAACCTGTTCATCTGAGGTCTTAGTCTGATAGTCTTTAATGCTGCCGTTATTATCACCTGAAATAGATTGATCTTAGTTCCATCAATTTTCTGATTAACTTGCTTAATATACTCCTCTGTCTTTGCAAGATTAATGGTTATCCTCATACAAGCTTCATTATCGCACCTATTAGGATACATCAGGGGCATTATATAATGCATTGAATCCAAATCTCTGATCAGAGTACCGTCCCGTCGGTCTCCCCATCTTCTAGCCATTTATTTCTTCCCTCTTTCTCTCACTCAAAATTTTGGGTTTCCAATATGCTTTCCAATATAAAAGCATCTCTGCAAAGAGACACATTGGAATTGCTGCAAATATATCCAGCACTGAATGCTGCTTTACAAATGCAACAGAAATACAGATTGCTGCAGCCCAGATAATCAGCACTATCCTTAAGATAACTGAAATATCCTTCTTTTTAGCCCAAACTGATGCAATCGCAATGGAATAACCTACATGTAAGGATGGACACACCCCTGTAGGCGTATCTACAGAATATATTAATCCAACTAATTTTGTCAAAATATTAGAATGAATAAATTCATCCGGCCTTCCATACTGAACCGATGGCCAGACTATATAAACTATCACCGCTATCACCTGGGTGATAATGATAAAGGTCTGCATCTTCTTAAAGCCCTCAATATCATAGAGCAACATATATAGAAGTGAACCCACAACAAAGAAATACCATGAAACATAAAGGATGATAAAATATTCATTAAATGGGATAATATCATCCAGATGGCAATGAACCATATGACAGGCTGATTCCGGTATAAATTTTTCAGTTACGGCATACATTACAAGATATCCTACCCATCCAAGTAAAAGCAAAAGATGGGAAAATTCTGGAGTACCTATGTTATTTAATCTTACTTTTCTATAATCTCTAACTGGTGTTTTCATATTATCTTTAAATTACCAAACGTGTATTATCAGGATAATCCTTCTTTTTAATATTTGGATAAGGAACCACCTTATGATATGGCTTTTGATAAGCCATTTCAGATATCTCATCCATAAGATAGTTACATATCCTTATTCTTTCCTCATGAATATCATTTTCATTATTAAAATAAACAGGCTTTCCAATGATAAGCTTCTTTAACTTCGGACAAACATAGAGTGGCACAAAAGGTATCTCTTCCTTTGTTTCTTTAAAATACCTCTTTGCCACATCCACAAATCCCTGCTGAAATTCATGTACTATGTTATTATGTTCATCGTAACATTCTGGAAAAATTATAACACTTGCCCCTTCTTTAAGCCTTTTCACCGACTCTTTAAAAGTGACAGTCACTCTCTTATCCTTATAAACAGGAATAGTATCCGCATTGTTAAATACGCTTACGGATATAGGAGCTATGATATAAGAAAGTATCTTAAAGAAAAATCTCACACCCTTAGGTTTATTGCTCCAAAAATCCTTATAAGCATAAGCCGGTACTTCTGAGAGATGCATCATTTCCTTAATGCACCATATATATTTATTTCCTGGAAAATATAACTGACAGGCAACCGGGCCATGCATCTGAGAATGATTGCCCACTACTATTGCCGGTCCCTTTGGAAGGTTCTCTATTCCTTCCACTTCTATACGAGGATAAATCGCTTTAGTAATAGCCCTAATAAATCTATAATTAGGCGAAATCTTCTTTTCCATATTATTTTAGTCTTCTCTCTTCTTTCCCCAGAAGAAAAGTGCAACTGTTCCAGGGCCTGTGTGACAACCTATGGTTGCTCCAATATCAAATATCTCCACCTTACCTTTAATCTTTGGGAATCTCTCAGCTATAAGATCAGCTAAAGCCTTAGCTCCTTCAGGATCAGAGTTAGAGATAAAAACCTTATCACTATATTCTAAACCGCTGTATGCCAGCTCTTCCATCTTTTCCGCTGCCCTCAGTATAGCTTTCTTTTTTGTACGGATCTTTTCTCTTGAGATAAGTCTTCCCATATGATCCACATTTAAAATCGGACAGATGCTAAGTACCTTACCGATTGCTCCTGCTGTCTTTGATACTCTTCCACCTCTTATAAAGAAAGTAAGATCTGATGAGAAGAACCAATGATTAACATTTAATCTGTTCTCTTCAGCCCAGTTCTTTAATGTATCAATGTCCATCCCCTCTTCTTTAAGATCTGCCAGCTTATCCATAAATAAACCATAGCCTGATGAAGCTTCAAGAGAATCCACTATGTAGATCTTTCTGTCAGGGAATTGTTCCTTAAGGATATCTGCAGCTGTGCATGCTGAATTATAAGTACCTGATATTCCTGATGAAAGTGTACAGTGAAGTATATCCTTTCCCTCATTTAAATATGAGGTGAAGTATTCCACATATTCACCAACACTTACCTGTGAAGTCTTGGCGTCAGCCCCTTCAAGCATTCTCTTATGAAGCTCTGAAGTCTTAATGGACACTCCCATGTCATCCTTATAAGCAACTCCATCCACTGAATAATTAAAGCATATATATTTTATATCTCTTTTCTCCATATATTCAGGAGTAAGATCTACTGTTGAGCAACAGCTTAGTATAAATTCTGCCATTATAAAACCTCTTGTTCATTAAATTTAAATCAATCTGATATATATATTAATCATGAAATAATTCCGTGTCAATCCATAGGAAATGCCTATTCGTGCAAGGAAAAATCAGTGTCCTCGTCAATCATTTCCAGCATGATACTTGCAAAACGTGGGTCAAATTGAGTTCCCATATTATTTTTTATCTCTTCTCTTACCAGATTCTGTGGAAGCAGCGGCCTATAACTTCTGTTGGAAGTCATAGCATCATAGGCATCAGCAACTCCTATTATCCTTCCCACCTCAGGAATATCATCTCCTTTTAGTCCATCAGGATAACCCTTTCCATCATATCTTTCATGATGGAATCTCGCTCCCTGCCAGATTCCAGGTATTTCTGAGATATTCTTAAGTATCTCACTTCCTATTACCGGATGCGTTTTTATGATATTATATTCTTCCTCGGAAAGTCTTGACTTCTTATTGATTATTTCATCAGGAATGCCTATTTTTCCGATATCATGAAGAAGTCCAATATAATAAATGTTTTGTTGCATTTTCTCATCTTTTCCGGCCCGGCGGGCAATTTCTCTGGAATAACTGGCAACACGGGCGGAATGACCGTTGGTGTATTTATCTTTTGCATCTATGGTACCAACTAAAGCCTTAATGATCTGGTCTGTCATCCTCTCCATAGACTTTCTTCTTTCTTCAGCCTTTCTGGTCTGTTTTTCCACCTCAGTCTGAAGATATTTTTTAAGATGCTCTAATTCCAGTATTCTTCCAACTCTCTGGATCATTACCTCAGCTATAAATGGCTTTCTGATATAGTCCTGAGCTCCCACTTTAAAACTGTCCACCTCAGAACTTTTTTCAATATCTGCTGTAAGAAAAACTACCGGTATATCCTTTAACTTATCATTCTTTTTAAGGATATTCATAACATCAAACCCATTCATATTAGGCATATGGATATCCAGCAAAATAAGAGAAGGTACTATCTCTTCCGCCATCTTAAGACCTTCTTCTCCTGATGTTGCTGTATAGACCTTATATTTCATTTCCAGGATATGCTTAGCAATCCTGTTAGTCATGGAACTATCATCGATTATAAGTATAGAATCTTTAGATTCAGCAATATCGAAACTATTTAATGCTCTCTCGACTACTGCTTTTAAATCCGGCAGAATAATAGGCTTCCTTATAAATCCTGCCGCACTAAGACTAAGAGCTCTCTCCTGATTCTTCTCATCAAAAGAGCCCGTAAGAAAAAGCACTGGTATTTTATTTAAGTCCTCCATGGATCTTAGTTTCTCATAGAAACTGAACCCATCCATATCAGGCATCTCAATATCAGTGATGATCAGATCAACTTTATTTTCTGATAAATATTCTAATGCTGCCACAACATTATCAAATTCTTCCACCTGATAATCTCCTGCTTTCTTAAGACAGGCACTTAAAATTCTTCTGCTTATGGCATCATCATCCACAGTCATTATTATTCTTCCCATATAAAACTCCGATTTAAAAACAAAAATCATTAACTTCACTTTTTCCCTAATTTTAATTTTATCATGGATAAGAAGTCAACGTATGAAGAATCTATGAATAGTTAGAATAGTTAAAAAAAAGAGAGATGCAACTCTGCATCCCTTTCTTTTCTAGAATATTCTATTTATATCTTCTTCCCTGATCACTCCATCGATAGGATAGCTTAAAGCTTCCCCATCTTTTCTTATGTAATGCTCGATTTTTTTAAATAATTCTTTCTCTACAACACTATAGTTAAACATGTATGCCTCATGATAATTTAATTCTTCATCTGTTTCGTCATCAAAGGAATCAGCCTCTTCAATAATTACTCCATCCTGATCAACTTCTATAGAATCATTATCATCATATTCAAAATACTCATAACAAAAACCATTTATGTGTAATTCATATTTATTAAATAATACAGACATATAATTTGTTTTACCAAAACTATCTATTTCACAGAAGATTCCATTCTCTCCAATATAATCCAACGTTGCAAAACCGATCAGGTTAGCATACACCTTGCCATCATAATAATGAAGCATCAATAAATTATCATGAACAGTATCATCATCAGAAAAGTTAGTTTCATTATCAACCTTAAGGACCACTTCCTTGGTTCCGTTCCTGTCCAGATCAATCCTATATACTGCCTTCACAGAATAATCCGTTATGGATCTGGTTTCATAATAATAATAGCTGGAAGAATAATCCAAAACAGTTCTAGGCGATGCATCACCAGTATAATATTCAATAGTGTCTTTACCCAGTAATACAGCTTTATATTTATCTTCTATTTCTTTCTGATATTTTTCAGATACTAAATTCTCCTGACCGATCGGATTTCTGACAATGATATTGTCAATATCATGTTTAATATTTGCTTCTGCTAAAACAGTCAAGTCAAAATCATAACTATCCGGGCCATCATACATTATTTCATCTTTAGTATAAGTCTTTTTTTTATTATCATATGAAACGTAATAGTTTTCGCTGGAATTATTATCATTAAATAAATTGTAGTCGCAACCTGTTGCAGTGAAAAAAAGTAATGATATTAAAGGCATAATCAATATTTTTTTAATCATTTTATGAGAATGCTTCATATTATCTCCCTGATGAAAATGGTGAAACTTATGATCAAGAAGACTATCTACTCTGAGAACAGATCCTCTCTCCACTCATGTCTATCAAAGCTGTAATACTTCACCTTTTCATTTGTTATATTATTAATCCCCATATCATATATATCTTTATTAACCACTTCGTCATTAAACATATATATATTACCATATTGATCATTATAATGAATACTGCAGATTTCTGTTACTGTTGCATCATTTTTTTGAAACTTTAAGTTATAATATGCATCATATTCATCGTTTTTAACATTCTGAAATAATCCGTCAGTTCTTAATTCTTTCATATCATCATAGGGAATTAAAAAGCCATATACTTTTCCATCGTAATAATGTAATACAAGCTTTCTAGCTATCATTTTTCCCGCTCTAACAGTAAGAACTACCTCCCTGCTTCCGTCATTATCAAAATCTACAAAGCCTATTGTGCAGGGTGAAAAATACATTCCATTGACATTTTTAAAATTTCTTATATTAACAGGATAGATGTAGAGTCCAGAATCATAAACTCCTTTTGGATAAAAGTCCTTCCTTCCATTAAGCACCTCCAGATAAGCCTGCTCTATCTCTTTTTTTTCCTCATCTGATAAGCTTTTGTTCTTCTGCTTAGTTACGTTAAGATCAAAACTCTTATTCCAATCCTTAACTTCATTCTTTGCCTGAAGTACCTGTAACTCACTATATGATTTTGCATTATATCTCTTAGGGGGCGCTTCTGAAGGAGTAATATAAGCATAAACTGATATAGTATCGATCACTTCAGTTGAACAAAAGCTATCTTCAGCAGCTAATAAAGATATTAGAATAAGCGCCACTATCACATATCTGAATTTCATTTCATTACTCCTTTCCAATAGATTATTACAATCCTACTATTTTGAAAAACATTTTTTTACACCTCTACTATGCCAAGATAAAACCCATGATTCAAGTTCCCTAAGCCATTTTTAAGTACATCTTAAGCAGTTCTTAATAAAGTTAACATCTAATTTAGAATTAGATGTTTAATATAATAATTTGTACATAATTTCTTCACTTTTTATTGATTTTTCGCTGCTTTTAATGTGAATTTTTGAACATATAAATACTAAACTCCTGTTATAAAAACGAATATTATGCACTAGATTGACCACCTGTACAACCCTTCTAATTTCCGCCCGCGCAACCGTTTGCGTCGTTGTGCATTTTTGCGTATTATTGACAATACCGGGAACGTTTTTAGTTAACTTTGCACGATTGACTCACATACCGTTGCGCTGTTATCCTTTTCATAGAGTAATACTGCGATTATTATGCTATTTTATATAGTCATAGCAATTAATAAAAAGGAGAGTTTATAATGGGCAATTTAATTAACTGCATTAATATGACTACATCAGATTCTGGTATTATTAAGACTCTTTCTGGTAAAGGTATTAATGCTATTAGATATTATGTTGGTGAGACTACAAATGGTAATACATTTTCTATAGCTGATATACTTTCTGTTGCCAAAGAAGCTGTTTCTCTTGGTATGAACTGGATTATGCATATTGATATGAGAAATATCATTACATCAGACGGATCAGCTGTTCCTACTGAAGCTCGTATGTTTATAAGAGCTTCCGAAAGAAAGACATTTGAATTTGTATTAAAGAATCTTCAGATGCTTAAGGCTGAAAATGCGCTTCCATCAATTGTTGAGATTGATTGTGAGATGAATCTTATCTTCCCTGAAGTTAAGTTAGGATCTGAGGATGAAAAGCGTGTTCTTAATGCCGCAATTAATGGTGCTAAGGCTGAAAATCCAGATATGAAAGTAATGTTTTATCTTTCATCAGGTCTTGATAATGAAGCTTGTAAAAAGCCTGTTAACCGTTTCTTTGTAGCAGGCGGCAGACCTTTTGAATACCTTTCAGTTGATTTTACAGGCAAAGGACTTTCAGATTTATATACATTGAGCCAGAATATAAGTGATCTTTCAAGACGTTTCGAGAAAGATATTATAATAGTTGAAACATCAGATGACTGTTCAGATGAATTATCTGATGTATTAATTCAATCACTTGCAGCAGTCCCACTTGAGAGAGGACTCGGAGTTATATTCTCAGATAAGACTGTCTGCTAGGGATATGCAACAATATCATCCCTTATAAAGAAACTGCGGAAGGCGAGTAACCTTCCGCAGTTCTTTTTATTTATCATCTTTTTTCTTTTTATGTTTATCTTTTGATTTTTTCTTATTATGTTCTTTTTCCATCTTCTTTTCTGACTTAGCCTCTTCTTCCTTGAGGAAATCAGCTACTGGAGCTTCCTTCTGTTTCTCTGGAAGAACAGGATCGATAAAGAGTGACTCATAATAATGATAAAGTGCTTTGTATTCTTCACTATAGCTGTCATTTGCATGTCCATGCATCTCATCAAAGTCTCTGTCACCGCCTACACGCTTGATAACATGAAGTGCAATGTTAGAACAGTGTGATGAAATACGCTCAAAGCAGTTAATAAGATCGAATAATGCAACACCGCCCTGGATTGAACAGGTTCCATTATTAAGTCTTTCTACATGATGAGACTTAATGATCTCCTTTAATTTATCTACTGACTCAGAAATCGGCTCAACTCTTATTGCAAGAGATGCGTCCTCATCAGAGAAAGATTTAAATGTTGTCTTTAATACATAATCTACAGCACTGATGATAGTATTTACTTCCTTATGACCGCTAGGTGAGAAATGGATGCCCTGCTCGTTCTTATCTCTTGCCACATAAGCAATATTCATGCAGTAGTCACCAGTTCTCTCAAGGTCGCTTATAGAGTTAAGTATCTCTGATACTACTAACTTCTCATCAGTTGAAAGTCTCTTTCTATCAATCTTAATAATATATGCTGTAAGAAGAGTCTCACATCTGTCGATGAAATTCTCATTTTCTTCTAACTGAACAAATTTGTTAGCATCATATTCATAGATAAGACTTGTTGCTGTCTTATAATTCTCATAGATAGCATCTTTCATCTCGCCTACAAGTGTCTTACACTGCTCAAGAGCTATAGTAGGGGTATTAAGAAGTCTTTCATCAAGCTTCGCAAGTGCTGTATCTGTCTTTGATTCCTCTTCTCCACCCACAAGTTTTGCAGTAAACTGAGTAAATTTCTCAGTAAATGGAAGAAGGATGATACTTGTAAGGAAGTTAAATCCAAAGTGAACATTTGCTATATCACCACGATTTACAACCTTTTCCATAAATGGAAGTCCAACTGTGTAATAAAGTCCATAAATAAGTAACAGGAAGATTATGGCACCAAAGATATTCATAAAGATATATGATATCTGTACTCTCTTGGCTTTCTTATTAGCACCGATACCCGCCATAACAATAGGCATACATTTACCAATGTTCTGTCCTATGATGATAGGGATAGCTATACTAAAAGTTACTGTTCCTGTAGCTGAAAGAGCCTGAAGGATACCTACTGATGCTGATGAACTTTGAATAATAGCTGTAATGATGATACCGATCAAAACACCAAGAATAGGGTTTGAAAATGATACAAACAGCTTCTGGAACTGTGTTGATTCTCTAAGTGGTTCAAACACTTCTTCCATGATGGTCATACCATAGAAAAGTATTCCAAGTCCGATAAGAATTCCTGCAATGTTCTTTGGTTTTTTCTTCTTTATGAAAAGAAGGATAAATGCACCGACGGCTACTAGCATTGGTGCAAATGATGATGGTTTTAAAAGCTGAAGAACAATACTTCCAGAACCAAGATCACCTAATCGAAGGATCTGAGCTGTAACTGTACTACCGATATTAGCACCGAATACAACAGGAACCGCCTGAATAACCTTCATGATACCTGCATTAACAAAACCGATAAGCATTATGGTTGTGGCTGCAGAACTCTGGATTATCGCTGTTACGGCAGTACCGAGAGCCCAACCTTTAATACTTCCTACGCCTTTTTTCTTACTTGTTGTAAGTTTCTCAAGAATCTTCTCTAATTCACCGCCAGCCAGCTTCTCAAGTGACTGTCCCATAAGACTCATTCCATAGAGGAAAAGTCCTACGCCTCCAAATAATTTGAGAATTGAAATAATGTCCATATTATTCTCCTTAAATTTTCCCTTTCTTGACTATGCATTCATAGCCTTAAACCTAAAATAACATCTGCGTATTCCGTTTTATTATATCAGTTTGACTCTATCCTCTTCAACAGATTTTTTCGGCCGTTGGATGAAAAACTGCAAGATTAAACTGGGAGCCTAAAAAAAGACCATAACCGTTTTACCCTTTTCGTAAGGTAATTCGATCATGGTCTATCTTCTGGAACATATTAATTCTCTTTATTCTTTTTATTTATTTGCTATAAGCATTTTAAGAGCTTTGCCAAGGTTAACTTTATTACCCTTGTAAAGTGACATCATCTTATATAATCTGCCTGCAATTATTATAAGAATCGTTGATAATAATACCATAAGTCCCATACTAATCGCTGCCTGAAGGGTAGATATTGCATTTGTGATTATTCCCGCAGGAAGCATAAGAGCTGCTATAGATGGAACATAATATAGCCATTCAACAACTTTAGTAGAATCTAATCCTCCACAAAGGAAAACTGCAAAGAAGCTGGCTATAAGTATAAGTATATATAATGATGAATTAGCCTGAGCCTCTTCTCTTGTAGATGAAATAGATCCTCCAATGGCAGCTAAGGCCATAAATATAAGGAAACCAGCCACAAGACCTACAATTCCAATGATTATATTGATTGGATTAAATACTCCAAGTCCCGAAAGTGCTTTAATAAATATTATTGCCGGATTATAAGTTGTATCAGTTATCTTATTTACTACTTCAAATCCACCAAATACACCACCTATAAGGGCACCAACCCAAAGGAGAACCTGCAGGAGTCCTGCAGAAGCTGACCCTAAGAATTTACCCAGGATAAGAGCTTCCGGTTTAACCGATACAAGCATTGTATCCATAAGCTTATTTGCTTTCTCAAGTACTACGTTCTGTGAAAGCGCGTTTGAATAAGAAAGTATAAGGAAATATAAAAGCATTACATTTGCGTATGTAAAGATAACTCTTACTACAGGAAGATAACCCTTAACTGCATCATTTTCTCTTACTGTAAGTCCATTCTCTTCAATCTTTTCCTCATTAGCTGCAGCTGCTTCTCTCTTTTCTTCAGCATAGGTCTTACCCTCTGAATATCCAGTTGAAGTATAAACTTCAGAATCATATCCAACATTAAGGCTTGAAAGCTTCTGAATATCCAGTCCTAAAGCTGATATAGTGAAAAACTGTCCTGATTTATCGATAAAGCTAAGAAAATTTCTTGCTTTTCCCTTTTCTAATTCTATTCCCTTTGGAAGGATGATATCAGCACATAAATTTCCCTCTGAATCTTTGGTGATATTAAGGATAAATATATCCTTTCTTCCAAGACTCGTGATTTCACTTAAAGCCTCATCTACGGTGCCAAAAGTTTTGTATTTAATATCTGAATAATTATCCTCGCCTACATAATTAAGGAAACTAAAATCCGTATCTTTTGCATATTCATCAACTACATAAACTGTTTTTGTTCCGCATGATTCTATAGTTTTATCTGCCTCTTCTTTATTCTTGTTTGAAACAAAGAAGATGAAACCAGGAACAACTAAAAGCAGCAGCATAACTATGATTGTAAATGCCCTATAGGAATGGCTTGATGTTGAGTTCTTAAAAGTGAACTTAAAAACTTTTCCAAAATTCTTAAACATACCAATCCTCCTATTCTCTTGCCATCTTAATTACATCAATGATCTTAGCTTTCTTTGAATCATTAATGATAAGTTTTCTATAAGTCTTTGCGCATATTAAGAATACGAGTACCAAAAGGAGGATCTCTATTCCATAGGATATCATTCCCACTATCCAGCTAACTTTTCCTGTTGCAAGGAGTACTGCGTTAGAGAAGAAACTGACAGGTGGAACTATAGCCATGACATTGTATAATATTTCCTTATTCTGGATCATTCCAGGAAGCATAACAGAAAGCATATAACCAATCATTCCGATAAAGATTACAGAGCTTGAAGCTGACTGCTGGTCTTCCGGCCGAACACATGTGCTTCCCATGATACCACTTAAGATTCCAAAGAAAAGTATAGCGATCACTATAGAAACTACAATAAGTATAGTATAGCCTGCACCAAACCTGGTTAATGCCCCAAATTTAAATGCCTCTTCCATTGAATCAGTATTATATCCCATCATTCCCATTACTTTTGTTGAGATCATATTTCCAATGATACCTAATATAAGTGTTACCATAATGTATGTTAAGGTACCAAGTATCTTACCAAATATAAGCGCCATAGGTCTTACTGATACAAGAAGTGTCTCAACTAATTTTGAAGTCTTTTCCTCATTTACAGAAGCTATAATATAAGAAGCTGAAAATGTTGCTACGAAAAAGACTAAGATTGAGAACTGAAGAATATATGATGAAAGGCTGGCCGCTGATATAGCCCCTGAATCCTTTGCCTCAAAATCTTCCTCATAATAAACTTTTCCGGTACTTACTCCATTTTGAAGAGCAACAGATACACTGTCATCAACACCTGCCTCTGCTATTCTTTTAGAAGATACTGACTTCATTACTTCCTCTGCTATTGCTTCTGCTTCTGCAGATGAAACAACAGAATCATCAGAAAGAATGACATTATAATTCTCATTTCGCATTCCTTCTTCTGTATCTGAAGAAATAACTAAGATAACGCTATCCTTTGCTATTTTAGCGTTTTCATCATCAGAAAGATTAATGTCTGCATCATTATACTCCGGCAAAGCCATTACCACATCTTCTCTTGAAAGGCCGGTGCCAGCTTTATCAACAACTGTAATACTTTTTACTTTTAATTCATCAACAGCATTTTCTTTGATACCCTTTACTGTTTTCTCACCCTGATTTGACATTATGATCATAAGAGGAGACATTATAGTCAGCATAAAAATAAACATTATCATTGAAATAAGATATGTCTTATTCTTAAATGTCTGAATAGCAGTAAATTTAAATACCTTAGAAATCCCCTTGAAACTGTAGATATTTTCTTTCTTATTTACTGCTTTCATTCCTGTCCCACCTCTTTTACAAATATCTCATGAAGTGTGAGTTCGCTGAGTTCAAATCTGACAACTGTTATGCCAGCGTTTATTATTTCCTTAAGTAAATCCTGAGCTTCATTATCGCCCGAAACCTTAATATGGTATTCACCTTCTTTTTCTGTAATGACATTAGCCTTTTTATTCTTTAAGATCTGACTTACATCTTCCTCAGTCTTAAGGAGAAGGTTTACACGTCCGTAAGATTTCTTGATCTCATTTAAGTTACCCTGAACAACAGCCTTTGATCTGTTAAGGATAGTTATATTAGTACAGAATTCTTCAACTACTTCCATCTGGTGACTTGACATGATGATATATTTGCCAGCCTTAATCTGTTCTCTGATTACTTCCTTTAAGATATCAGTATTTACAGGATCAAGACCCGAAAATGGTTCATCTAAAACTAAAAGATCTGGATCTGAAAGCATTCCGATAAGGAACTGAATCTTCTGCTGATTACCTTTAGACAGCTGGTCAGGATTAAGAGGTTTCTTCTTTTTTCTGACAGGTTTTCTAGTTCCTAATCTAAATGCAGGCTTCTTGTTACCTTCATTTAATCCAACAAATTCCTGATTTTCATCATCTCTTTCATCCTTAAACTCATCAGGATAAATATATTCAACTAATTTAAGTTTCTCAGCCCAGTATCTGATCTTCTTATCAAGATCTGCTCCGGTAACTCCTCGAAGCTCACCAAAATATCTGATCTGATCTAATAATGTGTATTTTGGATAAAGACCTCTTTCCTCGGCAAGATAACCGATATTACAATTATCGAAATTGATAGGCTTATCATCCCAGAGAGCTTCTCCAAAATCCTTATCAAGCATTCCAAGCATCATACGAATGGTTGTAGTCTTACCAGCACCATTAGTACCAAGAAGGGCATAAACTCCTGGCTCTTTCATTTCGAAAGAAAGGTCATCAACTACTGTCTTTGTGCCATACTTTTTAGTTAAATTTTTAACGACGATTCCCAAAATATCGTACCTCCTGTTTTAGTTTGTGTTATGCTTCATAGTCTATGCAGACTCTCTGCTTTGTATTTGGACGAACTACTCCATCCGCAACTTTCACATGTTCAGGATGAACTGCATATCCCTTAAGTGCTTCTTCATCTTCAAGTTCACTAAAAAGCATAAGATCTGCATTACTTGATGCAAGCTTATCAATCTGAACATTTACATACAAAAGTCCTGGTACTTTTCCCACCAGGCCTTCAAGTCCTTCTTTAATCTCTACTTTTACCTTGTCTTTTTCTTCTTCTGAAAGCTCATCTTTAAGCTGCCATAAAATGATATGTCTTACCATTTTTACCTCCCTTGGTTTTTCTTTTCACATTTTTTCACATTTTTTCATTAATTGTCAGTCGACCTTGTCATTGTAACACAACCGTAATAGAAATGCATCATATTTCCCCACCGAGTGGTGAATTTAACGCATTGTAAAGCAAATCTCCATTTTTAGTTTCCATGGATAAGATCATCCAAAGCTTGATAAAAATAGCAATCGGAGCTATTCCTTCAATTTTTCTGACATTTAATATGTTGTAATCTTTTGTACTTTCATAAGATATTCCTTCGCCGGCTCCTGTAATGAATACATCAATATTCTTTTCTTTAAGCTTAAGAAGAAACTCCTTTAATCCTTTAGTTTCCATAGGAAGAGTTCCCGAATGATATGTTCCAAGGATCACTGCCTTTATCTTTTCATCAACTTCAGGATATACCATACCTGGATATGGATCTATCCTAAGAAGCATATCTGCCGTCTCTTCAAAACCATCAGCAGCTAAAGGTAAAGCTGCATCTTCTTTTTCAGAGTAAGAATCATTTTTAACTAATTTCTTTCCATCATATATTCCAAAGTATTTATCCCCTAATGAATACATATCTGCCGAATAAGCATAAGAAGAAAGCATTCTTGAACCTCTGTTTATATAGGTTACCTTGTCCTTATTTCTATATGGCACAAATGTTCCTCTTATGGACTTATCTGTAAGAGACTCTCTTATAAGAGCCACCGCTGCATCCATATTGTATAATCCATTTGCCTCAGGATCTTCTATTGGTTTATCTGATGAAACTATGCAGACCGGCAATTTAGAAAGGCCTGTTACATAAGATAAAAGAGCCCCTGAATACTGAAGAGTATCCGTTCCGTGAGTAACGATTATTCCGTCATAATCCTTTTCAAGGTTTCCCTTTACTGTCCCAGCCAGCACTTTCATATTACTTCCCATACTGTTTTCACTAAGCAGCGTATAAGGTTCTAAGGTCTCATATGAGAAATCGATCCCAAACTTTTCCTCATAAGCCTTTATTATCTTATAAGGTTTTCCTTTCTCAAGAGAAATAAACTCATCACCAGTGGTACTTCCTATAGTTCCACCTGTAAATATAAATAAAATCTTCATGTTAAATGTTCCTTTGTTATTATTAAATATATTATAATATACTATTTTTTTCTTCATAGAAAAAGGGTTTGGCAAAGCCAAACCCTTTATTCTTACCAGTTAGCATCAAAAATCGTGATTACAACTTTTGGATCATCTTTAAATCTTTTCTGAACGTCAGCCAAAAGATCATATAATTTTTTATTCATCTTTGGCATGAGTAATGCCTCTTTTTTATTATCCGTCAGTATAATCTGGTCACCTTTAACGGACTCAACATATCTCATATATGCCCCTTCTTTAGCAACCGATATACCATATCTTCCGCCAAATCCAAACATGGTGTCCTCCTTCTCCCCCGCAAAGCATTTTTTATAACTTTATGATATCACATTTATGAATAAATGCCACCTTTTTTTCATATGTTTTTCATATGATTTTCTTATAGTTTTTTATTTTAAGGCATATGCACAGGGTACGTTCAAAATAGTATTCTAAATATCTGCTTTCCAAAGTCCATGAAGATTGCAATACTCATAAGCAGCAACTGCTTTCTCCCCTTCAGCAAGAACAAATTCTGCCACTGGTTCATCTCCAGGATTAAGGTCCTTCTTCTGATATCCCTTATCTGTTTCTAAGATGATGAACTGAATAAAATGTTCTGGCATCATTGGATGTGTAACAGAACCAACTGCTACCTTTACAACTGAACCATCAACAGTAACTACAGGAACATGCTTTTCCATAGCTGCATCCACTGTGTTTGGAACGACTTCTGTCATTGTTTCTCCGCAGCAAACAGGTGTACATCCAGTTTTTGCTGTTAAAAATGTTACAAAGTTACCACATTTATTACATCTGTAAAATACCATAACTAACCCTCCGATTTAATCTTTTATATATTACTACTTGGATATCCGTTTTGTGATCTGTTAAATCATATTCTTAGATCAACAAAATTTTCATAATCTAGAAATTGTCTTCGTGAATTTCAAAATAACTCTGTGGATGATTACATACCGGGCAAACATCTGGAGCCTTTGTTCCAACAACAATATGTCCACAGTTTCTGCATTCCCAAACTGATACTCCAGCCTTTTCAAATACAGTCTTTTCTTTAATATTTGAAAGAAGCTTTCTATATCTTTCTTCATGACGCTTTTCAATTTCAGCTACTCCACGGAATTTCTCAGCAAGTTCCGGGAATCCCTCCTCTTCAGCATCCTTTGCCATCTGAACATACATATCTGTCCATTCATGGTTTTCTCCATCGGCTGCTGCCTTTAAGTTTTCTACTGTGTCTCCAAGAAGTCCTAATTCCTTGAACCACATCTTTGCATGTTCTTTTTCATTATCAGCTGTCTTAAGGAAAAGAGCTGCAATCTGCTCATATCCTGCCTTCTTGGCAACTGATGCAAAATATGTATACTTATTTCTTGCCTGAGACTCTCCTGCAAATGCATTAAGAAGATTCTGTTCTGTCTTTGTACCTGCATATTTATTCTTTGTTTCTGCTGGAACAAATACATCTTTCTGATGGCACATTGGGCATTCCTCTAAAGCTTCTTCACCTTCATATTCATATCCGCATATCTTACAAACATATTTCATTATTACCTTACCTCCTGTTTATTAGTTATTTCATAAAAAATAGATGATACATAACGTATCATCTATCATTGTAACTTATATCATGTTTCTTTTCCAACTAAATTGTATAAATGCCATAATAAATTCACAGATTATCATTTTCCGATGAAAAAGAAGTCTCTTCCCGGGAAGGCATAGCTTTAATTCACTTGTTTTCATTTAATAAATAATAATAGTCCTGTCATTATCCCTGAGATAAAACCAACTATAACATCAGATGGGTAATGCACTCCCCCTACAACTCTTAAAACCGCAAGTAATATGGCAATGACAATACAGATAATACCAAGTACTGTATTAATACATAATACACACATCGCTATAACCGCTGCAGAATAAACATGTCTGCTGGGCATCGACTGTCCCTTTTTATCCTTCTTGATCAGTTGATCCAAGTTCCAGGTCTCGTAAGGTCTCTTTCTGTTAATGACCTTCCGGATGATTGTAAGCAGCACAAAGCCTGTTCCTGGAATTATAACAAATGGAGCCACGGTTAAAATTGAACTTTTTAGATTTCCAGAGTCCCAGAGTTTTTTAATAGGATTTAATGTACCCCTCTCATAAAAAAACACATTGATAAGAACCATTATATAAGAAAAATACATAATGAACTCCACTGCTTTATTAAGTAAAAAAAGTGTGTGGCCCACATTCTCTTTTTCTCTTATATTTGAAGTTATCTTTTTATAAAAGATGTCGTAGTCCTTTGATTCTCTCATGTTAACCTCTGATTAATATCTTCTGCTTATATATTATGCTTATATATTCTGCTTATATATTCCTTGTTTGCTGTCTTCATTGCCTGATAATTTTTATTATCACATCGATACTTGAATTTTATCTTTTTATATGATTTTTATCAAGCTTTAGGCAAAAGGTTCAATTTTATATTGTTAAGAAGTTCATTTTATGTTATAACTAAAAAGTAATTTGAACTTTTTTATGAAAGGAAAGGATTCATTTATGCACGAAACATTTGCAGAACGCCTTAAACTGGCGATGAAAAATGCCCATATGAAGCAGGCTGACGTTATCCGAGCGGCAAATGAACTTGGGATAAAGCTTGGCAAAAGTCATATGAGTCAATATGTAAGTGGAAAGACTGTTCCTAGAGAACAAATGATAAAGAGCCTTTCCGATATTCTTCGGGTTGAGCCAACATGGCTTATGGGTGAAGAAAATAGCAACCAGACAACAGACAGATCAAATAGTTCAATTTTATCAGATACATTTGAACAAACCGGTAACAATGACAACAGTCTAGAAAGGTCAAATAATATGAGAGAATTTAGCAAAAGTTCAAAATTAGATAATGTTCTTTATGATGTTCGTGGTCCAGTACTTGACGAAGCTAACCGCATGACAGCTCAGGGTACTTCTATCCTTAAGCTTAACATCGGAAATCCGGCACCATTTGGCTTTAGAACTCCTGATGAAGTGGTTCATGATATGAGCGCTCAGCTTACAGAAACAGAAGGTTATTCAGATTCAAAGGGTCTTTTTGCTGCAAGAAAAGCTATCATGCAGTATGGACAGATAAAGAATCTTCCTAATCTTTCTATAGATGATATTTATACAGGAAATGGCGTAAGTGAACTTATCCAGCTTTCTCTTAACGCTCTTCTTAATGACGGTGACGAAGTCTTAGTTCCTGCTCCTGACTATCCTCTCTGGACAGCCTGTGTTAATTTAGCAGGTGGTAAGGCAGTTCATTATCTTTGTGATGAAGCATCTGAGTGGTATCCTGACATTGAGGATATGAGAAAAAAGATTACCGCAAATACCAAAGCCCTTGTTATCATCAATCCAAATAACCCAACAGGTGCTCTTTACCCTGTAGAGATACTTCAGCAGATCGTTGATCTTGCAAGAGAACATCAGCTTATGATCTTCTCTGATGAGATTTATGACAGACTTGTTATGGACGGACTTAAGCATACTTCTATTGCCAGCCTTGCTCCAGACCTTTTCTGCGTAACATTTAGCGGACTTTCAAAGTCTCACATGGTTGCAGGTTATCGTATAGGATGGATGGTTCTTTCAGGTAACAAGCGCATCGCTAAAGACTACATCGCAGGTCTTAATATGCTTTCAAATATGAGACTCTGTTCAAATGTTCCTGCCCAGTCAATCGTACAGACTGCATTAGGCGGATATCAGAGTGTTAATAATTATATAGTTCCAGGCGGAAGAATCTATGATCAGAGAGAATTTATCTACAAGGCTTTATGTGATATTCCTGGTATCTCAGTTGTAAAACCTAAGGCTGCGTTTTATATCTTCCCTAAGTTAGATAAGAGATTCAATATAACAGATGATGAGCAGTTTGCTTTAGATCTTCTTCACGATAAGCATATCCTTATCACAAGAGGCGGTGGCTTTAACTGGCCAAATCCGGATCATTTCAGAATTGTTTATCTCCCAAGAATCCAGGTTCTTTCTGAGTCTATGGATAAACTTAAGGATTTTCTTTCATATTATAGACAGTAACTTTGTATCGACATATAAAGAAAATACGCGTATACTAGCAACGATAAGCATATTTCAAATAATATGCTTATCGTTTTTTTCACACATTTTATACTTTAGAGGTTTTTTCCATGTCAAACGAAACTAAAAAATATCAGATAATCTACATTTTTATGCACATCTTCTTCTGGATATCATATCTTATAAGCTGGAGTTATACTGCTGTTTACCTTACCTATAGAGGTCAAAGCAGCACTACCATTGGGCTTGTTACAGGTATTGGCGCTATCATTTCTGTTATAGCTCAACCGCTTCTTACTTCATTTATCGAGAAGAGCCATTTTCTGGATATTAAAAAGTTAATTATTTTTATAAAAATGTTATCTCTTGGCTTCGCAGCCCTGATTCATTTTATTCCTACAAATGGTCTGCTTATTATTGTTCTTTT
The DNA here is from genome assembly GCA_017420535.1 of Eubacterium sp. GTDB lineage: Bacteria > Bacillota > Clostridia > Lachnospirales > Lachnospiraceae > Eubacterium_Q. The sequence goes on from JAFOIV010000038.1 coordinate 20,790, forward strand.
TACTTTGGTTTGTATGCTGGATGTATCTCTTACATCTATGTATAACTCTATTTGTATGGATACTGTTAATCGAGGAATAAATATTAATTTCGGTCTTGGAAGAGGTGCTGGATCCTGTTTTTACGCCATTTCATCTGTTGTTTTCGGATACCTGGTAAAGGACGCAGGTCCTGGAATTCTTATGCCGCTTTACATTTTATTCAGCCTTCTTGCTGTTATGGCAGTTGTGGCATTTCCATATGTAAAGCCTGCTTTGAATAAAGGAAATGTTGTTTTAGAAAAAAATGATAATGATTTAGAAAGGGCCGGCGGCTCAGATAAAAAAAGAAATGGGCTTTTCTCAAAATACCCATTCCTTATGCCATTTCTTGTGTCTACCGTTCTTGTTTTTATGGGACACAGCATGTTCAATATGTTCCTTATAAATGTTATAGAGCGGGCTAAGGGAGACTCTTCTTCTATGGGAATCGCTCTTGCTATTGCCGCTGCAACAGAACTTCCTGTAATGTCTTTTGCTACAAAACTTTCCAAGAAGTTTACTACAACAAAACTTCTTATGATAAGTACACTATTTTTTACATTTAAGATGTTACTGTCTTTCTTCGCATCTAATATGACGATCCTTTTCATTGCGCAGTTTATGCAATGCGGCGCATTTGCAATTTATACACCGGTTGCAGTTTATTACATAAATGAAAAGCTTGAAAGCAAAAACCGCGCCATGGGCCAGTCCCTTAATGGGGCATTTTCTCTTGGCCTCGGAGGCGCTGTCGGAAATATCATCGGCGGCGTGATCGTGGATAATTTCGGAGTACCTGCCATGATCCTCTTTGCAGCTGGTATCTCATTACTTGGATTTTTCTTTATGCTCCTCGCAAAAAAGCGCGGGTAACCCCGTCACCTAGTATAACGTTCGCAAAATAACTGGACTAATGCGCTGAATGCTTGCTCGAGAGTGCGTCTCAAAAAACGTAGGCGTAGCGGGCTACGCTGAGGATTTTTGAGGCGTGCTATCGATGTAAGCAGGCAAGCATTCGGTCCAGTTATTTAAGTGACGTTATACTAGGGCCACCCCACTACAGCTGTATTACTCGAGTGGCATATTTTAATATTTCTTCATCATGAGTTACCATGATTATCGTAGTTCCGTCCTTATGAAGTTTTTCAAATAACTTCATTACAACTTCCTTATTTCCTGCATCCAAGCTTCCTGTGGGCTCATCTGCAAGAAGCAACTTACATTTCTTTAAGAACACTCTTGCTATTGCTACTCTCTGCTGTTCTCCGCCGCTAAGAGTATATACCTTACTCTTTAGTATGGTCTTATCCAGTCCTACTTTATTTAATACTTCTTCCATATCTTTTTCAGTTGCCTCTGTGAAATGTGACGCTATTTTAAGATTATACTGAACAGTCTTATCTTCCACCAAGCCATAATTTTGGAAAACATATGTCATTTTTGTTCGAAGCAACTTTCTTCCACTGGCTTTTCTTATATCTGGATTCTTTATATCAAATAGATATACGTCTCCCTTGTCTGCTTTTTCAATCATTCCTATTATATTTAATAATGTGGTCTTACCTTTTCCACTTTCTCCGCAGATTGCCACAAATTCCCCTTCTTCCACAGAAAGGTTATAATCATTAAAAATTCTATGAT
>JAFOIV010000039.1 GCA_017420535.1 Eubacterium sp.
CCACGAGTTGTTAACCTCTGCCAGCTTAGTGAGATTTGAAAGACTTAAAAAATAAAAATACTCTTCTTTATTTTGAGTTCCATCTAAGACAGAATCAAAAACAGTCTCAATAAGGACAATAAGGTAACTAACTCCAATTCCTGCGCCACAGCTATCAGCCAGAACTGTTATCAGCATAAAAAGTGCAGATAGTCTGAGTATAGGAAAAAACAAAAGTCCATTTCTTATAAGCATCTCATTTAAGGAACAATTATCTCCCCAACCATTGATAAAAATTACTACAACATAAGGCAGGAATATGGTGATCATTACAAATATGACACTCCAGAAAAAACCATTTATCACTCTTGCAAAAAACACCTTTTCTCTGCTGTGACCATTCATTAATTCATAATTTATTGTCTTATCACTGCTATCTCCTCCCACAGTCTTAGCCGCAAAGATCATAATGATAAAAATATTAAATGCAACAATATCCTCATTTATAAGAGTATGATACATTGATCCTGTAATATTTGAAAAATCTATTTCCTGCATCATTCTGGTAAAATAAATTCCAAGGAAAGGCAGAGCTATAGCTGTAAGTATCGTAAGCACCACCATTAGGTCACGGCGAAGCGAATAATTTTGAGATTTTATAATATTAAACATAAGCATCACTCCTCTTGTACCTTACGCATATAGTAATCTTCCAGGTTGATTTCATTTCTCGATATTTCAACCGGAATCACATTGTCCTTATAAAGACTAAGGGAAATGTTCCTTATGTCCTCTAAGCCGTCATAGATCCTTATCTTTCCTGATTCCTGCACATCCAGATTTTTTATAGCGCATTTTTCAGTAAGAATTGTACAGGCCTTTTCATTATTATCTGTATCAATCTCAATATATTCACTGCACTGAGCCCTAAGTTCATCAGCAGTAAATATTCCTTTTATCTTGCCCTTATTTATAAAAATGTAATCCGTACAGAGAAGTGAAAGTTCACTTAATATATGAGATGAAATTACAAGTGTTACTCCTTCTTCTTTATTTATCTTCTTAAAGAGTTCTCTCATCTCAACTATACCTTCCGGATCAAGACCATTAATCGGCTCATCAAGCACCATAAATTCTGGTTTTCCAAGAAGTGCATTTGCAAGTCCCAGTCTCTGTCTCATACCAAGTGAAAAATTCTTCACTACCTTCTTACCAGTATTAAGAAGGTTAACCTGCTTTAACACTTCATCAATCCTCTGCTTATCAGGGATACCTTTCTGAAGTCTCTGTTTTTCCAGATTCTCTTTGGCTGTCATCTTCTCTTTTTCATAAGGAGTCTCTATCATAAAGCTCATTCTTGTTCTGGCATGGTTAAGACCTTTTTCACTGCTCTCCCCATACATTTCAATGCTTCCATCAGTAGGATAAGCCAGCCCTCCAAGTATTTTCATTATGGTAGTCTTGCCGGCTCCATTTGGACCGATAAGGCCTACTATAGAACCTTTTTTTATTTCAAAACTTACATGATCTAAAGCAAGTTGTTTTTTATATTGCTTTGTCAGATCATTAACTCTTACAATGCTTTCCGACATATTTTTCTCCTTTTTTCTGGGTATCTAAATAAACTCATACTTTCTTTACAATAATCATGATAAAAGTTAAATATAAAGAAATTCTTAAATAATTAAAAAAAATAAAAAACCCCTTTACTGTTTGCTTTAGTAAAGAGGTTTTTATTTAATCCTGTAAAAAATAAAGGTCAAAATATATAAAATCATCTTCTAATATAGCTTTAACATCTGCCTTCTGCTTTTCACATAGGAGTTTTGCAATATAGAGTCCTAATCCTGCACTACCGTCAGTTCTAGCCTTATCTGCTCTGTAGCTTCTTTCAAATATATGCTGAATATCAATAAGTTCCGGATCTTTAACTCTGTTTCCCAGTCTTATATGATACATATTGCATTCCCCATCCGAAGCCAACATATATGGCTGTTCATTCTTATATGTTATCGGATCAGGATATACCTTTAGAATAAAACCATCCACAGCATATTTCATAATATTACTGATAAGATTGCTGAACACTCTGCTGAGCAATTCACCACTGGCCCTTATATTTACCGCCTTATCAGGAAATGATATTTCAGGATTTATTTTTTTCTTTCGGATGATAGATTCATTTTCTATGATATAATCTGTTAAAAATGCTGTCACATCTATCTTTTCTAATTCCACAGGCTTACTGTCACTTTCAAGAACAGATAATTCAAAGAATTCATCTACCATAACCTTTAAGGCATCCGCCTTATTATTACTTATCTGAAGGTACTTCTTTCCTTCTGTTGAACTGACCTCATTTTCCAGCAGCTGAAGATTCCCTTTTATTACCGTAAGCGGCGTGCGAAGATCGTGACATGTATCAGAAACAGACTGCTCTAAAATCTTGCTTCTTCTTTCCGTTTCTAATTTGATTTTTTTTTGAAAGGAAAGATTATCATTTATCTCTTTAGCCAGTTCATTTAAATTCTTATCAGAAAGATCTACTCTTAACAGTCTGTCATATCCTGGATTTCTTGTCTTTCTCAGTTCATTGGTAATTTCTTTAATACTTATCCTTAGAAGGGCCCACCTTCTTAGTAAGAACAAACAACATAGACTTAAAACTATGATAAAACAGATTTCAATATTCATCTACGCCCCCCGTGATCATACCCTGTGACTTATTTTTCTATTGAAAAAGTCCCAAGGGAATCTACGTAACGTTCAACCACCTGAAAAACTACAATATCCGGATCCGCATCAAGATATTGCTGATACGTATAATAATTTCTATGGAACATATAGCTGTCATTAAACTGACTTCCGATATAGGGTGCCATACCAACACAGAAAGAATCTCTGAGGATCAGTATTCTTCTGGTATCTGCGTTTTCAGAATGATAACTGATCATTCCCGTATAATCATATTCTACATTTTCCGTATTATGTTCATCGTACCCGGATACCCTATAGACTCCATCTGTATCAGCAAGCTGTTCTCTGAGATTCAACATATTGGCCAGGTCTCCCGCTGTATTATTACACGCCTCTATATTTATCTCATCACTATAAACAGAAGGCATTTCAATCCCCAGTTCTTTTAATAGCGCAACAGAACCTATATATGCACCAACAGAGTTCCAATGAGTATCCGTCTTGTAATAAAGATAATACCCTGTTTTTTCTTTTGCTTCCATCAATTCCTGATATGGGTAAACAATCCTTATATCAGTATTTTCCTTCAGGTAATCATATACCTGCTTAACTCTGTAATTTTCAGCAGGTTTTCCATAAAAGTCAGGCATATATTCCGAATATACCCTCTCCTTATTAGGCGCTATGAAAATTACAAATTCTCCGCCATGATTCTCAACATAATCTCTTTGTTTGATACAGTTATCCGCTATCTTTTTTAACTCTTCATCACTATAAAGATTCTGCCCTCTGTAGTCTGCAATTGGATTATCTTCTTTTTTGGTTTTATAAAACAACCAGTTATCTTTTCCAATTACGACTGAATCATTTGAAGCCCTGTTAAAAACAAAGAGGTCAATCTCAGAATTAAGTGTTATAAGTTTTCTTCTGAATGGCAGATTATCATTATAATATGCTGTATATTGTTTGGAAAAATCTGCATATCCTTCCATAGTAAAGCTTGGTTTTTCCGCCATATTTCGATTTTCATAATTTTTTGAATCTATAAATCTTCCAGCCACGAAATATATCACATTAAGAAAACACATTACAAAAAAGGCAACCAGAATTAGTATTCTACCTATTTTCTTCTCTTTCATATTCATCTCCTAAAATTGAAAATAAATAAATGGATTATATGTATCACTTGCAATTGATGATATGCTTAAAAACAAAATGCCTATGCAATATAACGCTTCAATCACCGAATTGTTCCACTTATTCCTTATCTTTTCAGGAATACCCTTTAATAGTCCTATTCCTATAATGGCACAACCAAAGAAGAAAAGTGTCCTGTAATCCAGATACTCCCAAACTGACAGATATACCCCCGGATGTCTCCATGGAAGAAACATCCTTATTAAAAATCTAAGCCCTGTTATAGTATCCTTAGCTCTGAATAAAACCCATCCGATATTGACGATAAAGAAAGTATACAGTACCGGCAAAACCTTCAGTTTCTTTAATATTTTATTTAATCCTATTCTTTCTATGATCGAGAAGAATCCGTGATAAAGTCCCCAGATTACAAATGACATATCAGCCCCATGCCATAATCCCGTTAAAAAGAATACAATGATCAGGTTGATATACGTACGGACCTTACCCTTTTTATTTCCTCCCAATGGGATATAAAGATATTCTCTGAACCATGAACCCAAAGAAATGTGCCATCTTCTCCAGAATTCCGATATTGAACGGGATAAATATGGATAATTAAAGTTTTCAAGTATGGTAAATCCGAACATTTTTCCAAGTCCTATAGCCATATCTGAATAACCTGAAAAATCATAATAAATCTGGAAGGTATATGCTAATGCCGCTATCCATGCTGCACGACAGTCCACAGTTTCTATCTTAAAAGAGTATATTGTATCAACGCAAAGTCCCAATGCGTTTGAAATAAGCACTTTTTTAGAAAGGCCGTATATAAATCTCTTAAATCCATCCGAAACATCGATCCAATTGATCGATCTCTTTTTAATCTGCTCATTTATATCCTTATATTTTACAATAGGCCCCGCTATAAGCTGAGGGAAAAATGAAATATAGAGTGCCACATTTACGATACTCTTTGACGCCTCTGTATCTCCTCTATATACATCAACAATATAAGAAATCGCCTGGAATGTAAAAAATGATATTCCTATTGGAAGAGCTATATTAAGCACCGGGATCAACTGGGCATGGAACATCTTATTTACTATTCTGGCAAAGAATGCTTCATATTTGTAGTATCCCAGAATTGAAAGATCCAACAGGATTCCAAGAGCCAGAAATACCTTACGCCATTTTCCTTTTGCTTTATCCAAAGCAACACCGACACAATAATTGATCAGAATAGAAAAGATCATTAAAAATACCAGTTTGGGTTCTCCCCAGGCATAAAATAATATACTCGCTGCCAATAGGAAATAGTTTGAAATTTCATTTTTTATCAGCATATTTCCAATAAAAACTATTGGTAAATATAATAATAAAAATACCGCAGAACTAAAAACCATAAACTTCTCCCTCTCATACTCTTCAGAGCATTTTTAATCATAGTAATCTAAAAAACGAGTGATATTATACCACTATTGGGATAATTTGCAATTCCATTATCCTGATTGCAATATTTCAATTCTGCTTTAATCTGTATCCTATCCCCCAGACCGTTTCGATTATATCTTCTCCCGCTGCCTTCTTTAATTTTGACCTGAGATTACTGATATGGACATTTATTGTATTATCCTCATAGATATAATCCTCTTCCCAGACAGTTTCATAAAGATTTGCCTTTGAGAAAGTCTTTTTAGGATTCTTCATAAATAAGATAAGAAGCTGCCTTTCTTTTGAAGTAAGGCTAAGTTCTTTATCATTACAGCTGACGGTATTATTCTTCTGACTTACTCTAAGACTTTTAAATGTAAGATCATCTTTCTCATTCTTACTTTCTCTTACTCTTCTTAAGACTACTTCAATACGTGCTAATACTTCATTTAAGTCAAATGGTTTAAGGATATAATCATCTGCTCCCATGCGAAGAACTTCAATCCTTGTTTCTATCTTTGTTTTTGCAGATATAACAATAACCGGAGTTCTGCTTTTTTCTACATCTTTAGAAGAACGAATCTCTTTTATAAGCTTATCCCCTGACTTAAATGGAAGCATCATATCCATAAGTATTACGTCATATGTTTCTTGGGCCATTAATCTTGATGCAATAGAACCATCTCTTGCTTCTTTGATCAAAAAGCCATTTTGCGACAGAAATTTTCCAAGTAATTCCCTTATTTCTTTATCATCTTCTACAATAAGAACCCTGCACATTTTTACCTCACTATATTACCACTCACTGATTTTCCTTTTCATTGTCACCTCAACCTGACTTATATCTTATAATCCTTTATTTTTCAGGTCTGCAACTATATCAATAAAAAATTCCCTTACATCAAAACCCGGGATATTTTCTCTATTAAGGTCGATCATATCTCCATGAGATATTCCTCTCTTCTTTTTATTTTCAAGGAAGATATATTCATCTCCCCATGGGAATGATTTTTCCCCAACTAAACCATCATTTCTTCCGTCAAATAATTTTACGAACATATAACTCATATTAAGTGGAAATGCACCGCTTCCTGCCTGTTTCATACATGAACCTATACTCTTTGTATAAATTCCATGCCCTTTAAAATCAAATCCCGCTGTCATATCCCAGATTTTTTTACAACCTGATGCTGTAAGATCTGTAACAGCTGCAATAAAATCCGGATTTGTATCTCCTAATTTACGGAGAGCACTGTTATAACTGTTTGCAACTTTCTCTTTAAAACCTGCTGGTGCTTTATTTAATAAATATTCAGCAAATTCACAGCCTCGATGTGGAGTATTTACTGTTATTATCGATGCTACCTTATCTGCTATGCCAAGGCAGCTTACCGCAGTCTTAATATCTAAGCCTCCTTTGGAATGAGCTATAATATTAACCCTGCCGCATCCAGTAGAATCCACGATTTCATTTATCCTTGCCGCAAGTTCCTTTGCACTGTTAACAACTGAAGCTGCTGACTGATGATTTCCATAAAACACGCGTGCTCCATTTTTTTCCAGCTCATCCGGGATCCTGCCCCAGTAATTAAAATACTTAAAATCTCTGAAGAAAACTCCATGAACCATTAAAATTGGATATCTTGTTTTACAGATCTGTTGAAGTCTTCTTTTTTCATTAAGTTTAAGTTTTTTCTTTTCAAAATGAGCTTCTGCTGTTGTAACTTTGATTATCTTAAATAATACAAAAAGATGTACAATGGGGATCCAGCCGCAAAGTACTCCAACAAGGCGAAGTTTTACTCCCAGCTGCACTGATGTGGTATATACCATAATGATACCTGCCCAGAAGATAAGAGCTTCAATAATAATTAAAGCTGTAAAAAGCGGCCATTCACTTTTAAATGTATCCGCAAACCCATTTTCCACAATTTTTTTAATAAGGACAGCTGAACACACTGCTACTGACAGAAAAAATAAGATTAGTAAAAATGCCCCGATAGATAATATCTTTAAACGATATCCTGTTAAGGGCTTGTTCTTTATGGATTCATTCATATTTACCCCCTATAATCGTTAAACTTCATTTAGTATTTACTATTCATCAAAAAAACATAGAACAATCATATCATTTGACTTAAATTTAAACAAGGCAAAGCCAAAAGAACTAACGTGAATCCCGACGTAAATTCATATAAACGTACCAGGTATATTTCTTTGGCCCGGCTCACGCCATAACCTTCAAAATATACCTGGTACGTTTTTATTATAAATCCACTGTTAGATTTTACATATTAGTTTTCAATATATCTTCTTGCCATAATCTTCGACAGATTAAGATGCCTGAAGCTAAGATCGGATATTCCATACTTTTTAATAAAATTCTCATCCTTATATTTTAAAACAAATATATGGGATGTATCTTCAAGTGCAGGAATCGCATCTGCAGAAAGTGTATATTCATATCTATGGCTCCAAACAAGCTCCCGGATACTTTTTAATTCTGCATACTCATCATACATCGCGTCTAGATCATAATCCATCTTCTTCCAAAGTTCCATCTGATACTCTTTTTCTCTATTTTTATAATTCTCCTCAAAGTAAATATAATCTTCCCCATAAGCATCTAACAGTTCCATCTCTTCATTAGTAAGCTTACTCAGATTATATCTGGCGATAAATGCATCCATCCTTCCAAAAGAAAGCACAAGATAACAAATGCAGAATGCTATCATAGCCCATCTTGATAATCTGAAATTTTCCTTATAGATATTGATAACTACAAATATAAAGATAATCGCTAATGTTGCCAGTGCCCAGAACACCTTTACTCTTTGACGGGTAAGATTATACTCTGATACATACATACCCATTCTAAGTGCACTGGACGCGATCATTATATAGGTACAGGCTGAAATAACTGTAAGAAGTATCTTTGTAATAATTCCACGCCTAAAATGTTTAAGCACAAATAAAACTATCAAAAGATTTAAGAGGCAGACAAACAAAAGCTGGAAAAAGCCCTCTCTCGCATACTTGGCATAGGTATATCCTTCTGGCAATCTGAAATCTCCAATGAACAGATATAAGATCTGTATTACTGAAAATACTAAATATAATATAGAGATAACGCTAAGCACTGTTATTGCTATAACTTCTTCAAAATATTTATTTTTCCCATCATAGTCAGGTACTTGTTTTTGTTCCATAACCCTGATGCCTGAATATGATAAAACAAGACCCAGCAGAAATAAAACAACGATCTGAAAAACATTTGTTATATTAAAATCAATGATCTCTACAAAAATGGTACTTACTATTTTTCCAAAAACTGCATCCGCAGATGCAAGTAAAAAAACAAGGATTAAAACTATTGGAATAGATGTCACAAGTCCAACAAATACATAATATCCTGTTTCTTTTTTGGCAACTGCTGCATTATCACCATTTTGCTCTATCTTTTTATAATTTATTAATTCTCTAAATTCTTTAACGGGAAGAAATGTAAGAGGGATTATATTGAAAAATGATTTTACTATCATTCCAAGATATTTTGTAAGACTCCAGTTATTATCGAAATAATAATTATGAATAACTGTAACAGATGTAAGAAGAAATATTCCAAGATTATTAGTTGTCTGTATATCTTTATTATCTGTGATAAAACTCGACAACCCTAAAAGTAATATCATCCCCAATAGGAAATACGAATCTTTCTTTATAGTTCCTATGCTGGATCTAATAGTTAAAAACAGATAAAACACGAGTGCCATACTAAGCAATAATATTAATAGCCCTTCTCCCTTATCATAACGACAAAACGAAAAAACCGCCGCTATTAAAATACTCGCTATCATATGGAACTTTCTTTTTTTCATTGCAAATTCCATGATTTATGCTCCTTTTATTCAATTCTCTTTTAATTGTGGAGCAGGTTAGGCCTGCTCCACTTTGTTTGAATGTGGTCCGGTTTCCCGGTTTTTTATTTTTTTATTTATAATATTATAAATAGCAATAATAAAAACAGCGATCTGGCTTAATATAAGCCCCACTATAGGAGTTCCAAAGATAAATGGTGCTATATTGGGAATAAACCCATCGTCCGGTTCTCCTAAAGAAGAAATAACGATTATAAATAATAAAAACTCAAGGGCGAATGATGTAATGAAATAAATTATAAATGGATTAATCTCAACTCCCCCTATATTCGTAATGATATAAGTCATTAAAAAAGCCACAAAAACAGCTACAATCATTAATTCCGGAATAATAAAAATTACTATCCCTGTAATTATAAATACAAATAACAATATACTCAGAATAAAAGTTATTTTTGTTGCTCTTTTTATAAAATAATTAATATCCATCTTATCTAACCTTTTATGCTTCTTCATCTGGTCTATATTCAAGAATATCCCCTGGCTGACAATCAAGCGCTTTGCAGATTTTATCCAGCGTCTCAATCTTAATTGCCTTCGCTTTACCATTTTTTAAAATCGAAATATTTGCAAGAGTGATCCCAACTTTTTCAGCTAATTCTCCAACCTTCATTTTTCTTTTTGCCAGCATTACATCTACATTTATTATGATCATAAACCCACCTCCTAAATTGTAAGATCAGCTTCCTGTTTCATCTCGTATGCATTTCTAACAAGTCCTGCAAGGGCTTCTGTAAGTATTGCAAAGAGAAGAAATGCAATCGCCATTCCTCCACGGAGATAGAGGGACATTATATTAACCTTGTCCAATACTACAAACAATACGATTCTTACAATATACTGAATTATTATGATGATTGAACTGATAGTCATTCTATGAAAGCTTTCTGCATTTTCCTGTGAAAATGAGTTATCTCTTCCAATCTGATCTGATATCTTCCAGAACTGAAATACAATAAAAAAACAAAGTACTGCTGTAAACCACATAAATCCTAAATTAAGTTTTGGATCCGCAGTAAGCATAAAGAAATACTGACTTCCTGTATCTTCTAAGTTGTCACTTACTGACTGGATAGTACACATAACAAAGAATGCCAGCATAAGTAAAGAAGCAATTCCCGCCACTAGCTTTAAATAAATACTCATCTTTTTTGATTTATTTGTTTTTAGTTCCTTCATTAAAAATCTCCTCTCACAAAACAATTTCTTTTCAAAAACCAATCATACCATTCATTGGTAAGATCAATGTCAGGTCAATAGTAAGGTCAATTGGTCAACTCATGTTTGAAGTATACAATTCCGCTTATTATTTGTCAACTATTTTTTATCGTTTTGCGATATATTTTTATTATCCAATTTTGAATCAGGTCTGTTTTCGACAAAAATAAAAGAAGGGACAGCCTATACAATTCTGATTTTTTATCAGATTGCTTTAGTCTGTTCCTTCTTAATATTCTTTTTCATTATTTATTATTTTCTTTCAGCAATGATACTGTCTTTTATATAAGAATCACTATTATCACGTAAAAGATCAAAGCCGTCATAGCTGCATACTCTTATATTACTTCCATCTATATCAATATGAATCCAGCAATATGATGGAGCACCATGTGTTCTATCAGTATCAGTTAAGACGATATTATTTTTACTAAAACCATAAACATTAAGGTCAGTTAATTCAATATTTTTATATGAAACTGACCATTTTGCCTCTCCTTCTGAAGAAGCATCTAAAGACTTGATCACAACATCACCTTCGCCATTTTTTGTAATTGACCATTCGCCCTCAAAGTCTTTAAATATTTCATCAAGTGAAGGATTTTCATTTTCTATTTCAGTCTTAACTTCTTCTGGAATTTCAAATGATTCACCCTTTTCCTTTGCCAGATAAGCAGCTAATTCATAAACTCTCTTTCTGGTCATATTTCTTTTCCTAGCTGAAGCATTACCTGAAGCCATTGAAGCAGAAAGATATTCTAAATAAGCAGCCTTACTATTGCCATCTACCTGTCTGATCCATCTATTTTCTTCACTCATTAATGCCTCTCTATCAGCATCGCTTAATCTGTTCCATATTGAATTTAATTCATCATCCCATAAAGTGAATCTTTTTTCTGAATTTTTATTTATATCTGACTGAGTGGTCGAGTTTTTAATAACTTCCCCTATCTCAGCATCTTTTTTCTCTATCTCTGCAAGCTCTTCTTTAATTGTTGATTCAGCTTTTTCTTCTTTTAAATCTTCACTGTCAGTAGCTGTACTTTCATCTTCACTTGTAGGGACCGTACTTTGACTTTCTGTAGCTAATGTTTCTGCTGTTTCTTTTTCTGTAACAGTAGTCTTAATTTCTGTTTTCTTTTCTTCATTACTTTTTGTCTTTCCACAAGCAAAAAGACAAAGTGCAAGTGCAAGTCCTGTAATAAATAATTTCTTTCTCATTATTTTCTTCTCCTTATTTATACTTAATAACGATTTTATTCTTTCATATTTCATAAAGAATCTATCAAATGAGAAAGATGATATCAAATTAAGGATTTATTAATCTTCTTAATTTTTTATTAAAACCATTATTTTTTTATCAAACAAATAGACCTTTTTTTTTTAAGACCCATTTTCTGATAAATCATAATATCTTTATAATTATATCTTTTTTTCAAGGAAGACAAAAGTGTTATGGATTTCAAAAGCAAATTTTTTCTTTTCTCCCATATCTTAACCTAAAAAAACCACTGCAAAGCGAATTTGCAGACACTTCATAAAAAGGTGTATCATAACAGATGCAATTTATTATGGGGAGCATTTAAAAATGTCAGTAACACTTTTAGAAATATTTGATTTTATAGGCACAGTTGCCTTTGCCATATCTGGGGCTATAACCGGTATCCACAAGAAAATGGATATCTTTGGCGTTAATATATTAGCCATCGTTACAGCCTGTGGCGGCGGCGTCATAAGAGATATCATCATGGGAAATTTTCCACCACAAATGTTTATAAATCCGTTTTATGTATTGGTAGCCGCCATAGTAGCTAATATCGTTTTTGCGATTATGTATTTTAAAAAAACTATCCCTGAAAAATTCTCAGGAATATACGAAAAAGGCCTTTTTATCTTTGATACTTTAGGCCTTGCTGCATTTATGGTAGATGGAATTATGATTGGTGCCAACTTTAGATATTCAGAAAATCTATTTCTACTGATCTTTCTGGGATTTACCACTGGAGTAGGTGGCGGCGTACTTAGAGATGTACTTTCAAATCAGATGCCTGCCATCTTTGTAAAGCACGTATATGCTCTGCCTGTTATCATCGGCGGTATTGTCATGGTAGGAATGCATGATATTATCCACACATGGAATATTCCAATGGTAAGCAGCTTTATATTGGTAATACTTTTACGAGTATTAGCAAGACATTACAGGTGGAATCTTCCAAAAGTGAATTATTAATTTATCTTTCCAATATACTTTTTAGTTTCAATTACCTGTCCATCCAAATAAACACTGCAAAAAATCCTATTTCTCATTTTTTTTAAAAAATATAATCGCTATTATAAATAAAACCAATAAAACAACACTTATTATTAATCTAGTCTCCATTTTGGACCTCTCTTTTTAAAATGAATTTTCTTGTTGTAATTCTCTTAAACTGTTCTATATGAGTAACCATAAGAACGGCTTTATCATCACTATTTTTATAATTCTCAACATAAGGAAGAATCACATTCTGTGTTTCTTTATCCAGTGCTGTAAATGGTTCATCCAAAATAAGCACTGAATGGGTTTTGGAAAACATGATGGCAATATATAATTTATTTCTTGTCCCCTGTGACAATGTCTTAACAAGCTTATTCCTATAACTCTTTATTCCGAATTTTTCTACAAAAACTTCAACTTTATCTAAGTATTCTGCGTCTTCCTTAAATAGTTTTTTAAAAAATTTTATATTTTCATCCATAGTCATATAATCATAAAGATAATCTTCACTCATAACATATGAGAAATTTTTAATGAGCCTCTTATTCTTATAGACTTCTTTTTCTTCATAATATATATTTTTACCACTATTAAGTACGTTGGTTATACATTTTAACAAAGTAGTTTTTCCAGCTCCATTTTCACCTTCTAACAGTAAGACTTCTCCTGATCTTAACTCCAACGAAATATTTTTTATTACTGGATCATCTTCATATCCAAATGTCAGATTTTTCACCTTAATCAACTCTTTACTCATCTTTTAATAATCCTCCGCCCAGTCATATTACTTTGTAATGAGAAACCATCACCTCTATTATTCCTGCAACAGCAAAGACAACACTGCATACCATCAATAAAGCTATCATTGTTCCCACAATTTTTTTATCACATCTTTTACACTAACTTCGCACTTAATAATTTTAACTATGTTTTTAATAATAAATATCCAAACCCAGATCACAGTTGAAACTGCTATAGATATTCCAATAAATTCAATTACCCCATGAGGGATCATTTTGGCAGCCAGTCTACCATATCCTTCATTTACCAATCCATTTGCTATAATCCCAATACTAAATACATTTTGAATATAGCTAAAATTTGAGTATAAAGAAATTGTGGTAACGCCCAGGAAAATAATCTTGCAGATTAATATCATGTTTGATTTATATACATGCCAAAATACAACATTTTTTTCATTAATCAAATTTAAATCTAGTTTTATAAATTCTTTGCCGTTTAAAGAAAGAAATAATACAATTCCCATAGATATCATAAATAGAATAATAGCTAATTTTACTATCATTTTATTTTTTAAATATTTTTGCAAAATCTGCAGAATAATTCCCCGCTTCTATAAAATCTATGATATTTCTACCTATTCTCTTCATCACTTTTGAACATACAGGAATCGTTATCAAATATGACATTACAATTAGGAAATAAATGATTACAGCAGGAATATCAAACTTTATAAATGACTTTAAAACAAAAGTTGCTAATATGAGCATTACTACAGTTGAGATAATCTTAAAAAGGATATTTATTGGCAAAAAATCATTTACTCCCACATCCAAAATCTGTGATTCATCCAAAAATTGCCTGTAGTCTTTATAATCCATTCTGGTATAGATTAAATTATTGATCAGATAGTTTTTCGGCATCATGAATAACACCATTATATTAAGCAGATTCACACCCAGCATCATATAAATATTTCCATTAAAAATATTCATTATAATATTGCTTATTGCAAAATAAATAATGATATTAAAAGATTTTATTATATAGAAAAACTCCAGTTTGCTTTTTAGTATATCTTTTATATCAATCCCATTTGTGTTAGCTATCAGCACTGTATTTTTATCTGCAATAAGAGACATATTTGCAATAAGCTTTACAGAAACAGCTGAACTTATATCAAGAATAAGAAAACATGGAATAAGTCCCATCAACACAAATCCTGCCCCGGCAAAAGAATGTCTATACATTACAGTAACAATCGCAAGTAAAATAGCAATGGACCGATCGGCTAAATACACATACCACGCATTGGCATAATTATATTTATATATGTCTGCAAATAAAGAAAATTCTTTTTCAACAAGCACACTGGACCTGCCTATTTTTTTTGCTATGACTAAAAACAATCTCAATACGAAAAAGTTTTTTATTATATATCTGCTTTCATCTTTATAAATATAATAGTTTTCATTAATCCTCTTAAGAGCACGCACATATACAACTAAATTCACCACGGCCATAAACACTACAACAGCAAGTATAATAGTAAAATAATCCGATAAAATTCCCGTTATTTTATAAACTATTATATGAAGTTCCTCCATTATCCTTCCTTTTGATGCCTCTCTCTTTATCACGAGTTTTATAAAAAAAATTGCTATTTCAAAAAAAAGATAAAAAGCCACCGCATTAAATATAAATGATTTAATATACCCAATAAAACTATATATTTTCTTAATTTCTAAAGATGAATATCTTATAAAAAATACCGACCATTCCGAAATACAGAATACCAAAAAATTAATTCAAGCTGCTATAACATCTTCCCATATAATTCCCTTTTTAGCTAATATCAGATTACCTACTCCCCAAGATGCACCTAATACTTCAACAATTTTTACTTATCTTCCTAAAGTAAAAATCTTCAAGCGAACTATAATCACTGCCTATTTTTTTTATACTTTCTATCTCATCAACAACTATACCATCACTCATTAATACCGCCCTATTACACATTTTTTGCGCAGCAGCAAGAATATGAGTTGCAAGAACTACTATATTTCCTTTCTTTGCATAATCCTTTAAGAGTTCGATCATTTCTGACAATGTTACTGGGTCAAGTCCTGATATATACTCATCCAAAAGGAGTACATCACTCTGTAAAGCCATTGCAAGCATAAGCTGCACTCTTTTTTTCATCCCTAATGAACATTCTGATAATTTCTTATTTTTAAAAGAATCTATTCCAAAAGAGCTTATCAGATTTTTATAATCCTCACTAATTCCATTTATTTCTAGAACCATTTTCGAATGTTCTTCAGGCGTAAGATGTTCATAAAGAACTGGATGATCAAATACCATCGTTATCTTTGGAGTTTTTTCTGTGTCACATTCTATCTTTCCAGAATCTATGGTATCGAGCCCCGACACACAACGACATAAGGTACTTTTTCCCGCCCCGTTTGGCCCAAGCAAAGCTAAGATTTCCCCACTTTTAAAGCTTAAATTTATTCCTTTTAATATATCTTTATCATTTATAGTTTTCTTCAGATTTTCAATTTTAATCTTCATTACTTATTTCCTCCAAAAAAGTAAGTGATCCAGCGCTTTTCATTCATTTTCTTTTTCAAATCTTTTTCTTTTATATATAGATAACTATTAATCCCTATAGCTGCCAGTATCATAAAAAGTCCCGCTTCAAAAGCTTTTATATCACCTGTAGCAAAAAGGATTGGAACAAGCCCATATCCCAGACATAAAAATACGATTTTCCCACCCTCGTCTGTTATATCCATACGCCTCTGTGTTGAGAAATTCATATCAGTAAATTTTTCATTAGCTCTTATCGGATTATCTACTGCTGTCAGATTAAATATATGAAATGAATGATATCCGATCATTATCAAATGAAACAGTACTACAACGGAAAACATAGCCTGTATCAGACTTTTTATTGTAGGTATAAGAATTATAAGATAAATCATAATTATCTCATCAATATATTTTTTTATATATGCACTTTTCTTTTCTTGATAAAGTCTATTGATATTATCTTTCCAGAATATTATTTTTTCATTTTCAAAATCCAGAAAAAACTGATTATTGTTTTCAAACAAGTCTGTGATTATATATGGCGTAGCATAAATAAACAAAAGCATATATACAAGTAATAAGGTCGCTTGCCTTGAACTACTTCCGTTCATTAAAATCCCTGATAATAAACCAATTATGATGATAGAAAGAAAACCTAAAGATTTTTCTGTCTTAATCTTTTTAAGTATCATTTTTATTAAAATGAAACATCCCACTTCAACCAAAAGGCTGTAATAAAAATTCCACGAGCATATCAGCTTTCTTAACTCAATTAGAAAACTCATTTCTTTAAATGTCACTATCCATTTTTTTAAGCCTGACATAACTTCAGAAGAAAGAGAAAGTGGACATGAAAGAACAATGTTGGCATATATCATTCCTATTATCTGCGTCAAAATTAACAGAATATACTTACAGACAACCTTTGTTTTTTCAAGCGGAGAGGTTCTTTTTGAAATAACCATTGAAATATATAAAAATACCACCGTAACAAGATATGCCATTCCCGCAGTAAATATAGCTATTTTCCTCTCTAATCTAAAATAAAAGTATAATGCTCCTAAAAATAATGGTATATAAACCGAAATTCCATTTACAGCTGTCCAGACTATCTCTGTAATACTCTGAATTTTAAGGCTATCAATTTCTTTATTAAGCAGATATGCTTGATAAACATTTATCTCATCCTTTTTTATCATCCTCATTTTTCTTTTTAAATCTGTACAGTCGATCATAAAATAAAACAAGGGTAAAAATGGCAAAAATTTTAATGTAATACTATATTCCCTTAATAATTTCAAACCTAAGAAAATTGAAACAGCCTCAAATAATTTTAATACTGTTAATACAAGCATAAGACTGGTCATATTTAGTTTTTTAAAAAGAAAAAAGCTTTGAACTCTTGTTTTTAAAAGACGTATAAATTCCCATTTAATAATTTTTTTCATCCATTAACCTAACCTTTTTGAAAGAGGATATGATACATATACTTCAGTAATTGCAGCCAACGCAAAAATAGCTATTATAATTCCTAATTTGATAGTTTCATTTTTAATATCTATTATTTTTTTCTTTTCAAGTCCGTATGCTCCGCAAAAAATAAGACATGGAATCTCAAATATCCCATGTGGAACAAGCGATAAAAGAACCATAGATGAGATATCAGTAAAAAAATATGAGGCTATAACTATACCAAAACTTATTCCATTTATTATAAGTAAAAATCTTGTGATCATCTTTCCATAGATGCATCCAAAATATAATAAAAATCCAACTATCAGATTATGAAAGAAAATATTTGTAAATGTCGGCCTCTTTCCTATAAAATCAGCCTCTTTAAAAAACTCAAAAGATGACTTGTTACTTGTCTGAGAATATAAAAGGAAAAAATATCCTATAATCATTCCCAGCAGCATAAATAAGGCTGACGATACGATCATTTTTTTGTTAAGGCCTAAAAAATTAGACTTTTCCTCATTTTTTATAGAAATATCCTGCATTGTTTTTTCCTCGTCTTAATTTTATAAAGTAAACACAGCAAAAGCTGTGTTTACTTTATAATCCACTATTCTAAGCAGCAATTATAACTTTCTTTGCTCCATGTTCAAACGCCTTCTAAATACTGTAAGAAATCCATTTGTTTTCCTCCTAATTTTTATAATCATTAATGACAATGTTGATATTATCATTGAATTAACTTATAAAACCCAAAACATAATCAAACGCATCTAAACTGTAATGAAAAGCATAAAAAAAGAATTTTATTGCTTTTCATTACATAATAATTACTTATTATTTGCTCATTCTATGTTTAATCTGTTTATTACTACTTTATTGATAAACTTTCCATCTTCAATTTTAATCTTCATCATTCCCCCATACTTTTTTGCCACTCCCTCAATGTTAATCAATCCGTATCCATGTAATTTTTTATCTTCTTTTGTTGTATCCACCCGTCCCGCATTATTGATTTCAACCTTTTTATCTATAGGATTTTCAACTGTAAGTGTCCATACTCCCTTACTGATCACCGAATATATATTAATCTCTTTATTTCCTTCAATTTCTTTGCACCCATCAATTGCATTGTCTAGTAAATTAGAAAGCAAAATGACCATATCAATATTTTCTATCTCTTCCGAAACTATAAATCCAGAAAGATTCAAATTAATATTATTACTTTCTGCCAGAATATATTTTGAATTTATTATTGCATCAGCTATATAATTACCTGAATCAAATCTTGGTTTTGTCTTTTCTATTAAAACACTCATCCCTTCAATATATTTAATAGCTTCTTCATTTTTTCTTTCATTTATAAGAGAAATTAAAACCAACATATGGTTCTTTATATCATGCCTGAATTTTCTTAATTCTGTCTCTTTCTCACCTAACTGAATATAATGTTCAGTCATTTTTTTTATAGATTCATTTAACAAAAAAAGGTTACTGTCTGTTTTATTCTTATTCTCATTAAATGAAAT
This sequence comes from Eubacterium sp., assembly GCA_017420535.1. GTDB lineage: Bacteria > Bacillota > Clostridia > Lachnospirales > Lachnospiraceae > Eubacterium_Q. Next base: position 18,981 of record JAFOIV010000039.1, read on the forward strand.
GATACTACAGATTAAGACACCTATAAGTATCATCAGCAAAAAAGATATTACTCTTAAATATGTATTGTGCTCATATAACCAGAAATGGATTTCAACAGTTGCTGTTATATACAGAACCATGGTAATCACTATATATTGAAGGTTCTTTAAATCAACAAATCTGATGGCTACTATATTTTTTCTCCTTAAAAATAACAAAAGATTAAGAACTCCAAATATAATGATTGCTACCAAAAGCACCAACATATCATCTAACTCAAAATTCTTTTCTAAATGTATAATTGCAGATAGGATATATAGAATATTTGATGCACTAAAATCAACTATCTCCTCATAGAAAATGGTTATCATTATGGATTTAAAACTTATTTTGTATTTTCCCCAGATAAGAGGCACAAATCTAAGATAATACAGAAAATATAGCATCTTTAATGCATTTATCATCTTATTAAAACGAAAAAATACTAATAAAAATGTGATGATAAATGTATAGAGTATCCAGCATATTTTATATTTCTGTTTTTTTCTTTTATGCGATATTAAAAATCTATCAAAGATCAAAACAATATTTAATAACTGAAATATATTTATCAGTGTAAAAAGAATATAATCAATAAAAAGATTTTTCATAGTAGTCTCACCTCTTGCTATTTAAATAATCACTATGAACATCCATTAACTCCTTATATTTTGCTCTGCCTACTGGTATCTTATCTCCATTTTCCATTAATATCTCCGCATGATTATATGAAAAAACATATTCCATATTCACAATGTAGGATTTCTGACACCTATAAAAATATTCAGGCATTCTCTTTTCTATAGACGCCAACAGCTCATTACATTCCAGATTAACCTTTTCATCTATAAAATGGATTATAGTTTTTCTTCCTACACTCTCCAAATATAAAATGGTATTAGCTTTAATAAAAATAGAGCCGTTACTATTCCTAGTTACCAAAATATCATTATTCTTCAATGTATCCAGAAACCCATCCATTGCATTATTAAATTTATCCTCATCGATCGGTTTAACTAAAAATCTAAATATACCAACCTCAAAGCAATCAAAGACAATACTTGAATAACCTGAAACAAATATTATCTTAGTCTGTTTTCCCTTTTTGATTACTTCTTTAGCAATGCTGATACCATTAGATACACTATTATCAAATTGATAATCCATAAATACAAGATTAAAAACAGTATCTGCCTCTAAAAGCCGTTCACCCTTTTCAAATTCTTCAACTTGAAATTCAATATTATTTTTTATGGAATAATTAAGAAGATGCTTCCGAACTTCTTTACGCATAAAGTCAGAATCATCGCAAATTGCAATATTGATCATATAATTCCCCTATCGTACTTTTTAACTCATAGTAAAATTTAGCTAAACACGAACATGTTGTCAAGAAAAACTTATCAAGCGTGTGTTTGTACCGTACACTGCCAAATTAAGCCAAACAGGAAACTATATATCTTTTCAATCCTCAATCATACAAAGATACATATCTAATACCAGGAAATTTTCCTTAAGATCTACTAATCTAAAATGTAAATATACATCCTCTGTATATTTATAATTTAATTTTGAAACTTCATTTTTGCCTCTTTCCATGTCACTTGTCAGCATATCAAAATCTGTCTCTAATCTAACTTTAATGCCAGGAAAAACCATTAATATATCCGTTCCCTTTTCATCTATAACAAATAGCTTGCATATATTATCATTTATCCTTACAAATACGTTATCCTTTATAGTTAATCTGTTTTCTAATAAGGACAGTTTTTCCTCTAGTTCTTCTAATGGAAATTGGTCAATATAATATCCTTTTTCTTCTGCATCAAAATATAATTTAATATTCATCTAACACCCTACTCTTTCTATTTTTTTACATATGATAACAATAAAATGGCTCTTGTGGACAAAAATGGAATGAACTGTCATTTTTTGAGAATAAACTGCAAAAATGAAGAAAAAATAATAAAAAAATACCTCCGGATATATCCGAAGGTATCATATTAAGATACTGTTATTTCTTTATATCTATCTGAATTTAAAACGGAAAGCATCATTTCTTCTGGAGTCATTCCTATGGAATTCATAAGTGTCTTAAATGTTGAGGCACTCTGGCCAGAACAAAGCTGAACACCCTTTCTCTTTGAATCGACATGGAATATATCATTTCTAGAATTCACATTCCAGAAAACGATATTAGGGATACTATATCCTGCTTCCTCGTATCTATTTCTAATGTGGTCATAGAAGCTCCAGTCGTTTGAAACACAATAATCAATTTCCATATCTGAAACAACAATGATCGACTTTACCATTTCATCAGCCGGAACATGATTATTCTTTGCAACTGTAAGGATACATTTAAATGCGGCTTCAAGGTTTGTATTCATTCCCCAGCTGACCTTTTTAAGAAAATTAACTTTTTGATCAAGCTTTTCTCCCTTAAGTTCTACGATTGAAGGGGATGCAGAAAATGTCATAAACATATTGTGATATGCGCCAACATTTCTCTCAGCAAAATACATTGCAAGTCCTATTGAAGAAGCAAGCGGTCTTCCCTTTGCACATGTCATAGAACCAGAAACATCTGCCATAACTATGGCATTAGTTCCATTTTCTACATAATCTGGAAGCTGTCTCCACTGAGCTTCAAGTGTATCATCATATCCATTCTTATAAAGTATCTTTTCAACTATATCATAAGGATACAATGTAGAAGAGTTGATCTTTTCCTCTCCCTTTAAAGCTTTTCGGATAAAATCAGAAAATCCCTCTTCATCATGTCTAAGAAATGCATCTCTATATATCATCATAGCCCGGCTTGGTACTGCGGAATATTTGATCTTATCCCACTGACCCAAAGACATATATGTTTCAACTATTCCAATATGCTTACGGAGCTTTCTAAGGATACGCTTAAAATCATATACTGAATATCCAAGCTTAATTGCAGTCTTTATTCCAAGAGTTCTTGTTCTCTTACTGCTTGCATCGGGAGTCTTGATCCACTTAGCAAGCATAGAGATGGCATTTTTCTCTTTATAATTTGCTATATCCTCTTCAAGCTGAGTCTTCATTACAGCCCACATCTCTTCTTCTACAGGTGTATCTATTAGACAATAGAGATCATCATAGCGCCCAAATACTCCTATAAGATCAAGGTTTGGAATGATCGCCTCCTGATGATAATTTGCCAGATACTTTATAAGTACCCTAAATACTCGTCTTTCTCCAAGGCCGCTACGAATATCTCTTGCATAGAATAGAATCTTGGTCGCCATCAACTTATCTTCCTTAAAAGCTTCTACAAAAAGTCTCTCGATCTCGGATTCATTTCTGTTTCTAAGAGAACCTATTGAACCAAAAAGATCAACGCAGGCGCTGCCTGAAGTGTTATATGCACTGGCACCATTCTCTGTAAATGTCTTTCTTCCTTCATTCTTTAATGCATCTATAAAATTCATCTTTTCTTACCTTTTTAACCTTTCCAAAATAAACTGTTGATACACTTTCAAATCCAGAAAGGTATCAGGACGCATTTTTCTATGTAAAGTAGAAAATAATTGCTGTTAGCGTCCCATTAGCGGGGAGAGAAGGGCTTGAACCTTCAACAAACTAAATCTTAATCTTGTGATCAATTGCTGTTAGTGTAACAGTCATTACACCTTTTTTTCGCTGCTCTACCACTTGAGCTATCTCCCCTTATTTAATTCTATCCAGCTATAAAAATCATTTAATCGCTGTTCCTCATCGGATGTTTATATAATACATTCTTAAAATAGATTAATCTCGGAAAAAAAGTTGCGAAGATAAATAATCGACGTACGGACAAAAAAATAGACGTAAATGCAAAAATAAAATAGACGCAAATACAAAAATTAAATAGACCCAAATATAAAATAGACGCTCAAGCAATTCCTCCAGCGGTTAAATTTACCCTTTGGAGGAATTCTTTCGCGTCTTTATTTTTACTGGTTTGTTAACTTTATATAAGACTTTGTGCCTGTTTTTTATTGGAACTGGTTGGAGATACTTTATATAGGACTCTGCAGTTTATATTATGAAATAATTTATTTATACTTATCTCCTGCGCTTCTTTTCATCAAGTTTACTGCGGAGATTGCATAATGCAAAGATAACGCACATTGATAGTACCATAACAAGGAAAATCAGCTGTACATTAACTGTATCACCCGTTTCTGGCGTAACATCAGCCTTTTTATTATTAAGAGTAGTATCTGATTTCTTTTCCTCAGATTTTTCTTTTATTGTGAATTTTACTGTAACAGAGTTACCGTCATCAAAGTTCGCAGTAAGCAGATGATCTCCTACAGCAAGTGTTTCAAGATACTCCGGCTTAAGTGTTATAACTACACTACCGCTTACAGCAGTATAGTTTGATGCATCTACAGCTTTACTTTCTACATCAATACCTGTAAAGTGGCCAAATGTAAGCTCATCATCCACAGATCTCTTAAATACAAATTCACATCCTGCATTAGAGCCCTTTGTCCAAACAGCTCTATCACCGGAATAATTGCTATATCTGATGTCCCCTTCCGGATTTACTGTTTTCTCTACTACTGTCAGCGTTCCTTCTTTTGTATTAACTGTAAATTGCTTTGTAAGATCATTTCCGTCCGCATCAGTAACAACAGGTGTTCCAGAAATCTTTACCGGATATGTTCCGACTTCAGTTCCCTTAGCTGATGCTTCAATCCCTGATACGGTATATATCACATCATTTATTATAAATTCTGTAGACTCAATACCTGATACCTCATGCTCTGTACCATCATATGTGAAATTACCACTGTTTGCTACAACGGTAATTTCATACCTTACATCTTTGTCAGAGCCTTCTTCATCTTCAGCTTTTCTATCTGTAATAGTAAGTATTCCTTCTACTGATGTGATTTCATAATTATCTGCATTTGTTCCTTCGTTCAAAGTATATGTAAATGAATTCCTGGTTTCACCCGGCAGTTTTCTTGTTCCTGTCACCTTATATTCAGCCCCTTCTCCTTCTGCCCATCCGTCACCGGAAACTGTTACTTCTGCATTTGTAAGTTCTTTTCCATCATAAGCCTTACTGTCTGATGCTGATGTAAGTGTTACATTTCTCTTATTAATTACTATGTTTCCTGCTACCGGGGTAACACTGAATTCACTTGATACATCATTTCCTTCCGCATCAATAACAACAGGTGTTCCGGTAATATTTACAGTATACTCACCGACATCAGCACCTGTGCCCTCTGCTGTCAGCCCCGATAAAGTATAGATATGAGTAGTTTCATCATCTGTGGCTACCTCAAATGTATCAGTCACAAAGCCTGTTACAGAATGCTCACTTCCATCATAGGTAAATTCACCACTATTTGCCTTCGGAATGATCTCATACTTAGCCAATCTGTTAGTTACTGTTAATGTACCTTCCTGCGAGGTTATACTATAATTGTCAGGATTTGTACCTTCATTTAATGTATATGTAAATGTATTTGCGCTGCTTCCAACAACAAGCTGGTTTCCGGTAACATCAAATGATGCTCCTTCTCCATCTGCAAATCCATCACCTGTAATCTCGACATTATCATTTGTAAGTGGCTCTCCATCATATTGCTTTGTCTCTGAAGCGGATGTAAATGAAACATTTCTTGTATCTATAACCAATTGTCCGGGAACTATATTAACTATAAACTGCTTAGTCAGATCTTTATCATCACTATTCTTAACTAAAGGAGTTCCTGTTACAACAACATCATATGTTCCGGCATCTGTTCCTATAACAGAAGCACTCAGCCCTGATACAGTATATGTCACATCATCACATAGAAACTCAAGTGTTTTAAAACCTGAAACTTCATGTTCATTTCCATCATATGTAACATTGTCACTATTTACCTCAACATTTATCTCATATTTTTCAGTTCTGTCATTAACTGTAAGCTTGTTAATTACCTTGCTAATATTGTAATTATGTTCTTTAGTATTATTATTAAGCGTATAAGTAAATCCATTATCTGAAGCTCCTGGAAGTGTCTGGGTACCGGTTACATTGTAAGTTGCCCCTTCTCCTTCTGCCCATCCGTCACCTGTTACAGTAATATTATTATTAGTTAATGGTTTTCCGTCATAATCCTTACTGTCTTCTGCTGATGTAAGCGTTACATTACGCTTTGCTATAGCTGCCTCTACACAGGCAGGTTCAGAATCTAAATGATCCTTATCACCTTTTACCTTATACCATACATAGTAGGTTCCGGCGCTGATAGCGGTGGGAATATTTGTGCTCCAGCCGGTTGTCGGTGCTGTGAACGCATCTGTTCCGAGAGCATACTGCATTGTACCGCCTTCAGCTTCTCCGGCGGTTATAAGTTCCTGAGCCTGACCGGTGTAGGTCAGATTCTTTGCTTCCGGTGCCGTTGTAACTGTGGAAGCAGGAAGTTCAGGGAACGCCATCTTCTTAAGTGTATCAATTGACTGACCTTCACTGCTGATGGGAATAGTAGTTTTGCTTGTGTTATCTTCCGGGTCTGTCCAACCGGTACCGGCAATCGCATTTTTCAAATAGTTAATTGCCTTAACGCCTCCTATCGCAACTACCATCGCGTTCTCACTAATCGTCACAGCACTCGTTTGATAATTAACATCCCTCAAGCCTGAATGGATTCCTGTTCCTGTTTGTCCTATAGCATTTACCTTACCGGATATGATATTGACTCCATACCCATATTTCTGTGTCTGAATACCATTTAACGCTCCTTCAACATTTATCTCAGCATCTTTTATAGTAAGAGCATATGCTTCAATACCGACTGAATAATTACCGCTTCCTTTTACTGTAAGTTTTCCAGCTCCGGAAATTGTAATATTTCTACTACTTTCGATACCAATCTGAACATTGCCGGTTACTCCAACTTTGTTATCAGAGTCTTCTGATAGAACGATACTAAGACTATCATTTCCACTATAATATATTCCCCTGGAAGAATTATAACCGGGTTCTGTATAACCTGCAGCAATATCAACTCCGTTCAATGTAAGCGTATTAGTATCCACATCGTAGCTTACCGTTGCACCTTCATCCGTATCACCAAGCACGTCGTCTTTGTTCTCGCTCGTCACCTGTACGCCGCCGACCCAAAGGGGATACTCAACGACCGGCGTCAACTCAAATTTCTTCGTGCTAGAATCAAACGTCACCTTGCTCAGGTCGAGCTTTAAAGCGGGGCGGACACCGTACTCATACCAGGGATTATCGCCAGAACTGGAAACTTCGCCGTCTTCGCAGCACACACGCGCCGCCTTGCTAGAATCTAAGCCGCGCGAGCGCAGCCACCAGTAATAGCTCATTGCCGTGGAGCATTTTCTTACATCTTCGCTCAATCCCTCTGCTTCCGATGTGCTGAGAAGCCAGAGCTTTGCATCGACTTCACTATCGCTATTTGAACCCCTCACCTTAACAGTCACGATGGCATCAGCCACAGCCTCAAAGGTACCGTCTGTACCTGTCAGACTATCCAGATAATCCTTTACGAGGGATGTGCTGTATACATAGACACTGTTTTGAGACTCATGGAATTGCAATGCTCTAATCGGATCTTTAGAAAGCAGCGTGACTGTCCCGGCATCTACTGCTGTTGAATCATCCGCTATGATGTACCAATCCATGTCATTAAACTCCACTGATGTAGTGGTGTTCACTAAACTTGCATAGGAATTTCCGGCATACGCATTCACCGTAACATTGCAACTGGCGCTCTTCTCACTGTCAGCATTGCTGGTGCATGTGACGGTTGCGTTGCCCGCTGAGATACCCTTGGCATAGACGGTCAGGGTTTCGGTGGCTGTATCCAATGTGACCGCAGTTTCACAAGCCTCGTCGGAATACAACGTCACAGCGTCAGCATTTGTTCCACCAACGCTCCACTTCACCGTTTTGTCCGATGCGTTGTCGGGAGCGACAGTAGCGTTAAAGGAGACCGTATCGCCCACGGTAACCGTCTGTGCAGTGGTCTTGTCAAGGGTCACACCGGTGACGGCAACAGACGAATTCACCACCGTGAAAGTATTGCTTGTTGAATCAAATGTCACCTTGCTTAGGTCGAGCTTTAAAGCAGGGCGGACGCCAAGCTCCGATGAGAGGTTTTTACCGTCTTCGTCGAATTCACCGGTATCGCCGTCCACGACTGCCGCATAGTAATAGTCGTAACCCTGCGAACAGAGCCACCATATATTTTCTTCAGCGTCAGATGCCTCAGAGCACTTTAGCACATCAGGGTTTGCATTATGGATTGTATCTGCCTCATCAGTTGACAGAAGGAACATCTTGTTATCACTAACTGCTGTTTTAGCACCTGTTGAAATACTTTCCGCATAGTAATTATTTACGGCAGATTCCACTGTAGAACCAGCGTATGTGTTCTCTGAGCCAAACCGCGATGCCCCAACACATTCTTTTGAAAGCAGCGTTACAGTACTATCATCATAATCGATAAGATACCAGTGCTTGCCGTCAAAAGTTATTTCTGTTGTGGTATTTTTTAGGCTTGCATAAGAAATTGTTGTATTGCCTGCATTCACCGTCACATTGCAGCTCGCAGATTTTGTGCTGTCCGCATTGCTGGTCGCTGTAACAGTGGCCGAACCTGCCGCTGTGCCCTTAGCGTAAACGGTCAGGGTGGAAGTGGCATCCGCGCCAATCTCATTGCCTGCAGTGCAATTTTCATCAGAATACAACGTCACACCGCCGGTCGTGCTCCACTTCACCGTCTTGTCCGTAGCACCGTCAGGCGCAACGGTAGCGGTAAAAGCGACTGTTCCGTCTATATCGATTGTCTGCGTAGTGGTCTCGTTGAGTGACACGCTGGTGACCAATATAGGTTCAAATTTTATATACTGTTTTGAGGAAGTGTTGTCGGTCACGGATGTCCAATTAGTATTGTCTTCGCTTTCCTCGGCATTTCCGGTGATGGATCCATATACAGCTTGACCAAAATTGCCATTATAAGCATAGGCATCGCTACCTTTAGTTCCACCGTTACCGCCAGTTATAGTGGCAGATCCACCGTTAACAATGACGTCGCCTACACCATATCCTCCATCTCCACCGTTACCATAATTATAACCGTTACCGCCATTTCCACCAACAACAGTGATAGAACCGCCATTGACAATGACAACCCCAGATATACCAGAATAACCTTCACCGCCTTCGCTACTGCCGCCTTCGCTACTGCCGGCTTCACCGTTACCGCCGTTAACGCAGACCAATCCACTCTTGACTGTAACATTACCGTAAACACCTTGTGCTCCTCCGGTTACTTGGACAGTTGCACCATCAACGATAAGGTTTCCACCAATACCAACAAGCGCTGGGTGGCCATCCTCTTCCGCGGGAGCGTTGACGATCAGTGTTCCTCCACCCGAAACAGTAAGGATAGAGTCATTATCACAATAGATTGCAGCATAGCTTACATAGTCGGATTGACCGTTGATGGTCAGTGTCTTGCCTTCGGGAATCGTTAGTGTAATATCGGCATTAACCGTGACATTGTTATTAATCGTTACATCACCGGCAATGACTGAATTCTCGGACCATGTCGTAGATTCACTGTTCAGTGTTTCAGCATACGCTGTCATGCCCAGCACCGGCACCAGCCCGACGACCAGCGCCAGCGTGAGCAAAAAACTCAGCAGCTTCCTTCCTAATTTTTGTTTTTTCTTCATGTGAAATCCTCCTCGAGATTATTTTTATATTAATAAAATCGCCTTACCTGGCAGGGCATAATACCCCGTCAAGTAAGGCGGTTATTCATCACGAATATATGTTGTTTTATACGAAAGAAGGGCGCAGTTAATCGATGCGATGCGATTAGATTAAACGTGTACGATTTCCGCATAGTTGTCAAGTCCCCCTTTTCTATATTTTTCTTATTAATTCTGCTACTCTAAATCTTGTAAATCAATCAAAGTTTCACAAAAATTACAGTACAAGTGTATCAAATTTTAGACAATTTTTCAATGAATCGTACTGTGATTTTTATATGAATTATATCTTCCTTCAGCTCTGAGACAGCTACATTAATAGATGTTCTATTTACCTCCGTTTTGAATCATGCATTTAAGTTTGCAGTTTTCCCAAAGAGGTATCTTACAGATAATCCAATGCAGCATGTCACTCGCCATAACAGGAATGATACCGCTAATATCTTCGAGGAAAGTGTATCTCCTAATGAATCAGCCACTTACCTGACATACGAGAAGTTCACTGAACTTATTGAGTATCTTAAGAAGCACCACCCTTCTATAGTTCTCCCGGTACAGATATAATATTTTACCGGTCTGAAACTTGGAGAAGTGTGTGGGCTCACATGGCAGGACATCAATCTGGATGAACAATATCTCACTGTAAAGAGAAGCATTTCCTACAAATCAGTGAGACGTAAATTTGAGATAGACCTTGCATGTACCAAGGACGATGGTTCCCACTTAACAAACAGTGATATAGACTGTGCTTGCAGAAGGGCTTCAAAGAAAATCCCTACCCCTATATAAAAACTTTCCCTTGAAAAATTCCCATAAGGGAAAATACAAGGGAAAATGATATAATTTGATAACTGAAAGTGCCTATAAACGGCTAAATTTAAGGCAATTCTTGGAATCAGTTTATTATATTACAGATTTTATCTTTATTATCTATTTTTTATGAAGATTCTCAAAAATGGATTAATCTGTACTGTCACCATGTGGCATCTCTTTAAAATATCCCTGTCTTCTTAAAGTCATAGCTAATTACCCTCTCTTTTAATCCACTCCATTAACACATCCACTATATACTCCTTCTCTTTCTTATTTAATTTTTTCCCTGCAGGGATATTATGCCATTTTTCAAGGCAGGATCTGCAGCAACAGGCTGTGGCATGCTGTGCCTTAAATACAGGATGCCCCTTCATCGGTGTCTGCTTTCCATCATTTTCAGGATTCTCAGAAGAAAGCCTTTTTTCAACAAAATCCGCTGCATGACTTTTTATAAGTTCTATCCCCTTATCCTCTATATATTTTCTATCGCTTTCCGACAAATGAAACCTGCTTCGGAATGTGGATTTACTTAATCTTAAAAATAATGCATCTCTATCAGGAAGCTGGTAAGAAATATTTTCTGCCATGCCCATCCCCGGAACATAGCTATATCCTGATTGTCTGGCCTGACTCATCTGATATTTACGATCAACATGATACGTTTTTTTATCCATCAAGAATACAGCCCCAGTCTGCTTAAATGTAAATGGCACCTGGTTTCTTACACATTCTCTTCTTACTTCTTTGATCCAGTTGAAATCCAAAGGCCTTGCATTATTTCCTGATTCTCCTCCACAGGTAACATGCTCTATCTTTCCGGATCCCAGATACTTTTCTATATTTATTTCTTCAAGCATTGGCTCTGAAATGATTTCTTTATGTTTTATGGGAAGCTTTAGAAATATCGGAAGTCTATAGTCAGCTCTGTCCTGATTTTCGCAGGTACAGGAAATAGTAACATTTTCCCAGCCATCCCCCCAGTCAAATGGGACGCATTCCATAAAACGATGGATTCTTTTTGTAATGATATGAAAATGAAGATCCTGCCTCACTCTGATCATATCCCAGCAATCCTGCCTCCATAAGTCAGCTTCCTCTATAAAAAAATCCGAGGTCATACAAGTAAAGACCACACCATCTTCTGGTGTGATCTTATACTTTTTCTCCCTGTTTTTCTTAAGAGGCAGAGAAAAATCATTTGTTTTTGTGATGATTGAAGCATCCTTACCTATGCTCTCGTCCCGTCTGTAAACATAACAGTTCATGCATCCGGGACTTATCTTAAGGCAGCCATGCCAGGGATTCCAGATTGTCATAGTATTTAATCTCCAAATGGTGAAGCCTCACACGACTGTCACGAATGTGCGGCGGCAATTCATCCATCAGCTTACTTAAAGCTCTCAACTAAAAAACTTGCAATTATGCTAATTCCTTATTTAACTTCTCAATCTCATCTATGATTCCACCGATATAATCAATAGTATCAAGTAAAGCTGCATCTGTAGTCACATCAACTCCTGCCATTCTGGCAAATTCTACAGGAGTTACTGTAGCACCTGCAGCAAGAGTCTTCTTCCAGTCATCAACAGCAGGCTGACCTTCTTTTCTTATTCTCTTCATTACCTCTGTTGCAACTGTAAGACTGGCGCTGTAGCTGTAAGAATAAAGTCCCATGTAATAATGTGGCTGGCGCATCCAGGTAAGCTCGCATCCGTCAGTAAGTTCGATCTCATCGCCCCAGAATTTCTTTAATACATTTTTGTAGATTTCATTTAAGGTATCCGCAGGAACTCCTTCACCCTTATCAACTAATTTATAGACTTCTCTCTGGTAAGCCGCCTCAAGAAGGTGAGTTACAAAATTGTGATAATAAGTATTTGAGATCTGTGCTGAAAGTACCCATCTTAAGAAGCGCTTATCATCCTTATACTTTTCTTTTAAATATTCTGCCATGAAGAGTTCATTTATGGTTGATGGAGCTTCAACTACATACTGTGAAACGTCTACGTCAAAGGCGCTGCAGGATGCATTGCAGGCTTTAAAATGACCCGCATGTCCAAGTTCATGAGCTAATGTAAATACATCGCTCATTCTGTCATTCCATGAAAGAAGGATGTATGAACCTTTCTGATATGGGCTGGCACAGAATCCACCTGTAGATTTTCCGATATTCTGAGCGAAGTCGATCCATCTTTCTCTATAAGCTTCCTCTAACATTTCTAAGTATTCAGATCCCATGATCTTAAGACCATCTAAGATATATTTTTTTGATTCTTCAATAGTTACCTTAGGGTCATATTCCGGATCCAGAGCTATCTTTAAATCTGCATATGTCATCTTATCAAGTCCATTTGCTTCCTTAAGAAGGCGGGCATATTTTCTCATATGAGGCGCCAACTTTTCCATGATAAGGTCGATCTGTCTATCATACATTTCTCTTGTAACTTTCTGCCCGAAAAGGAGATAGTCAAATACGCTGTCAAATTTACGAAGCTCAGAATTGATCTTTTCTGTACGAACATGCGCTCCATATACTGTTGCTGTAGTATACATATATTCTCTTAACTTCTCAGAGAATGCTTTAAATGCAGCGCGGCGGACTTCTGTATCTTTCTCATATTCATAATTATCTTCAAATAAAGAATATCCAAGAGGATACTTTTTGCCGTTAACTTCAAAGTCATCAAAATGCATATCAGCTAACTTGCTTGTCTCATAGATATTATAAGGCGCCCGAAATGCCTCTCTTAACGCCTCCATAGCAGCTTCTGTTTCAGGACTGAGACGATGAGGTTTCTCACGCTCTATATTCTGGAGGTGACATTTGCCAACAGTTGCTGTCTTTATGGCATCATTTATCAACACTTCTGGCGCATCTGCCAACTCACTGTCGATAAATGACATTCTGCTGTTAGCCATGGCAAATGTAGCCATTACAAGAGCTTCTTCTTTCTTTGCTTCACTATTTGTATGGTCTACAGCTACATTTAAATTTGTATAATTGATAAGATGATCAGCCATTATGATCCACTGATTGTATTTTTCAAGGCATTCATTGATTTTATCGGCATCGGTAAGCTTTCCTTTATAATCTGCCTCTATCTCATCTGTAAGCTTTTTAAACTTTTCTAAATTTGCTTTTAAATCCTCTGAATCCTTGAAAATTCGGGATGTGTCCCATTTTAATTCCTCCGGGATTTCATTTCTTTTCTTAAGTGTTTCTGCCATGGTTTTTAGTCTCCTATATAATTTTTTTAATAAAAGGTATTTTTTTCAAAACGATTGTTATTATTGTTCCTGATATCATACTAAAGATGATCCATCCAATCGTAACCATCATTGTAGGTAATAATGGTTCCATACGATTATTATAATCTTCAAAGAACAACTGTTTCAGACAAGGATCTATCATATATATTCCTAATGTCATCGATCCCATAAAACAAACTACTTTTTCAACTCTTGGCCTGTATGTTTTATTTTTTACTATAACCAGATATTTAATAACAATAAATACTACTATTGTTGTCATATAATCAAATAACTGAACATAGTTTTGTGAATAACTTCCATTTATCTTTGCATCCATAAGAGTACAGACATTTGATAACGCAATTCCGATAATTCCAAGTAGAATTAATGTAACTAGATGCTTTGTTTTTATTTTAGTATAATTTATATTATGCTCCAAATAATAACCTACCAATGTATAAAAGAATGGTTTTTCAAAAGCAAATGGAACAGAAAAATCTCCACAGATATAAATGCTTATGTCAATCTTACGATATGCCAGGAATATATTAATCATTGGAAATAATGAAGCTGTTACAAAATGTAAGATAATCAAAGCTATTATTTCCGTTTTTGTTATTTCTTTTGCTATTCTTTGCATAAAAGGAAGTAAAAATAAAACTCCAAGATATGCATATAAATACCAATATGTTCCAGCCCCTGGTATTGACTTGTTTAAAAGGCTTAAAAAGAAGTCTTTTATCTTTAGATCTGGGCTCTTTCCTTTCACTAGGAATTCGTATTTTTGTATTATAAACAATATTGCATTAAATAATACAAGTAAATAAATTATTCTTAATGTTCTTTTCTTTTGTACTGATATAAAATCATCACTTCTGCCAAACAGTAAAGCGCCACTTATCATAAAGAATATTGGCACATTAATCCTTGTTAGCATGGTTAAAGTCATATATCCCATCTGTTTTAATCCACTAGATTTATTGAATAGCATATATCCTGGCAAATGATTAAATAATACCAAAGTACATGCGATAATACGCATTATTTCAAAATATATTTTTTTATTTTTACCCTCTAAACTCATTTTTCCCTCCAGTTTTCATTTTTAAAAATATTAAATTCAGCCACATTTCATCTTCTCTGCCTGGTCTTGCATCGCATGATTTCCACTTTTCTACTTCATTAAGTTCCGGGAAATGTTCCATAAATCCAGCAAGACTTTCAAAGGTAAAATCTGTAAAATATCTTTCATTTCGCTCTCCCTCAAAATCACCGTATTTAAAGGATGCATAGATATAACCGCCAGGCTTTAGCGCCTTTATCATCTTATTAAATACTATTTTCAGCCGTTCTTTGGGAAGATGAAGTATGGAAGCGCAGGCCCAGATGCCGTCATACTTTTCTATTTCGCTCAGCTCTTCAAAAAGCATCTGTCTTACCTTTATCCCGGTATTTCTGCTGGCTATCACACAAAGTTCTTTTGATCCGTCTGTTGCATCCACCTTAAAACCTTTATCTATAAAGGCTTTGGTATCTCTTCCTGCTCCACAGCCAAAATCAAGGATATAAGCCTTATCAGGAAGTAAAGACATAAATTTATTCTGAACTTCATTAAAATCAACTTTTAATGTGTTTTCTGCAAAAACAGATGCATTTTCATCATAATATTTAAGTGTATTTGTCATTTTTATTTCCTATATTTTTTCTTTGCAACAATCGGCAAATGAATTACTATCCTTATTCTTGGTTGACATAAAAGTGGACCACTGTCTCCGGGACTTAAGGTCCATTTTTATAATATTACATTTTTCTTTTTTTGTCGTCTGTTTATTTACAATAGAAAAAGGAATTGTTTTTTTAGGTATTAACATCTGATCAAATACAACATGTTCTCTTTTTTTCTTTCCCATAGACCCTCCATTTTTCTAGCTAATTGTATCGCGTCTCACTTCATTTCTAGCTTTTTTCGCCAGCCTTTAGATTCACTTTACGGCTGGAATTTTAGCTCATTCCGCCAGCCTTGTAGTTATAGACAGGTTTTATTATCTTATCGATTCTTATGGTATCCCTGATCACTTTTGCAATATCATCTATCTTTCTATATGCAAATGGGCTTTCGTCCAGCGTATCCTTATTGATACAGATTGAATGAATACCTTCCATTTCCTTTTTAAACTCTGACACTGTGTGATGCTCTACTACTTCTGATCTGCGGTAAATTCTTCCTGCTCCGTGTGGCGCAGAGTAATTCCATTCAGGATTTCCAAGTCCCGTTCCAAGGATTATCCCGTCACGCATATTGATAGGAATTATCACTCTCTCACCATCTTTTGCACTGATGGCACCTTTCCTTAGGAGTGGGGCATTTCCAGAGAAATCAACATAATTATGGACTACGCAAAAACTGTCCTCAACCTTCCATTTCATCCCTTTTACAATGGATTCAATGATAGCTTCCCTGTTGATACGGGCGAAATCCTGGATTATCTCTAGATCATAAAAGTAGTCCTCCATAAGTTCCCCCGTAAGGCTGGTCATTTCATAAGAAGCATAACCCTGCTTTTTTCTTTGCATTTCCTTTTGCCCGGCACGTAGGTAATACTCCGCAACTTCTATCCCTAAGTGCCTGCTTCCTGAGTGGACCGTCAGATAAATATTTTCTTCCTCATCTTTATCAACTTCAATAAAATGATTCCCTCCCCCTAGAGTTCCTATGCTCAGCTTTGCTTTCGCTTCACTTATAGATTTTGCAGACTTAAGTTTCGAAAGGTCGATCCTATCTGCAAATTTATGCTCTTTTCTTTGTATTGCAGGGCCCACGGGAACATTTTCCCTGATAACGCTGTCGAGCTGCTGAAACTGAAGGGCCTTTGACTTTATCTTTGCAATAGTCATTCCACAGCCGATATCAACTCCCACAAGGCTTGGAAGTATTACATCTTTCACAGTCATTGTAAAGCCTATGGTTCCGACTTTTCCTGGGTGAACATCCGGCATAACACGGATCTTAGAGCCTTGTGCAACCGGATTATCACATATCATCTGCAGCTGTTTTCTTGCATATTCATCAAGGGAATATAGCTCATTTTCAACTGTATAAACTTTTGCATTAGTATATTTTCCATATATTGTAATCATATCTTGTTTTTCTCACTTTCCTTTTTAGTTCCATTTGTCATGCCTGTCCTTATCTTTTTGTTTTTTTGCCTTAAATGACTCTTTTATTTTTTTAGTCTTTCGCGGCTGATATTTCGGACAGTTCTTACACTTCTTTAGATTTACTTTTACAAATCCTTTTTCGCAATCTGCATCCTTACAAATGTAATAAATGCAGGGTTCTGATCTATCTTTCATAATAATTCTTCTTTCTTTTTTATTAATAGGGAGTAATGCTTCTTTAGGAATCATGATTTCTTGGCTTATCCCCTGGTGTATGATTCCTTGTTTTTTCCCTTGTGCATGATTTCTTGTTTTTTCCCCGGTGTATGATTTTAGGCATACAAAAAACACCCCTGGCGTGATTTTTAACCACGCAAAGAGGTGTCAGTCATCTCAATCAATATTAAAATAAAATCCCTTTAACTATTTCACGTTAATACTTAAGGACAACTGCTGCCTCTAACTCTGTTATTAAGTTATTTCGATTAATAATAATAAACATGTTGTCCTCCTTTTCATTCTGGATCAATAGTTACAAGAGACTCGTGCATGTCTCATTCCATAGCTGAATATATTATAAATAATTAAATCTGTCAACAGCTTAATCATTAGTTAACATAAAAATGAGCCATAGCCCCCGGGACTATGGCTCATTTTTATGTTAACCTAGTTTTCCAGGTCTACATAGTATTTATCTTCTTTTTCTGGATCCAAGTAGATTCTTATTGAATCTCCAGGGTTGTATCTTCCTGATGGATTATCGAAAAGCTGCTGGCTCTTATATTTCTTTACGATCCCGCTGGATGGATCTGTATAACTGCAGATAATAACATATGGGTGAGAGCCATTTACCTCTATAAACATTTCCTGTTCGATGGAATCAACCACACCGTATATCAGTCTTCCTGTTTCCCTAAGTTTCTTTCTTCCGTCGCCCTTAAGTCCTGCAATAAGAAGGATTGCTCCCACTGTTCCAAAGACTACGCCAAAGATAACTGGTAAGATAATATATAAAACCTCACCTTTTACTCTTACATTACGAGGTTTCTCTGGATTAACAAGAAGAGTTATCTCATCCCCTTCATTCATTGAGGATGAAAAATAATTAAGCCTTACATCATTATATTCTTTTCCGTCAAATTCAAATGATACAAAGGCGCTTCCATGTCTTTCCCCATCTGAGTCTCTGCTATATGAAATGTCAGTGATCACCGCCGTTACTTCCTTTGCTGTTTTATTGAACTTATTTACATTTACGCAAAGTATAGCAAGCACGATAAAAGATATAGCACCTAGCGCTGTAAAAATACCTCCAATAAGTTTTAATGCTGATGATGGTTTATTCATATCACCTATTTCTCCTTCTCAAGTCGTAATTTCAATTCATAATGGTAAATCCTATAGTTAACATAAAAATGGACCACTGCCCCCGGGACCTAGGTCCATTTTTATGTTAACTTGTTGATCGAATGATAATTTAGAGCAGCAAGTGTGGTATATAAGGCTATTATTATAAGTGCTCCGATCTTAGCATTAAGGTAATAGCAAAATGCGCCGTATCCAGCTACAAGTGCCATTGTAGCAAACATATTAGGCAGAATATATACTGTAACTGCGGCGCTCTGCTTCACAACCTGTATCTCATTATCCCATTCATAATTCACATGTTTGAGTCCGCATCTTAGTCCATAAATACTAGAAAAAAACACCATGGATGTGATCATCAGTAATCCAAGGATAAATTCTACAAATGTTACCTTCAACGAGATAAGCCCCGTAATTACAGCAAACAAACCCGGCAGAAGATTCATATATAAGTTAAAAAGGATCTTGCCTTTATATATATCTTTTTTCTCTATTGGAAGGCTCTGTAAGATCCAGCTGCTCTTTCCTTCAAGCGATGGACTCGGCGCTGTGCTAGGTACCATTCCTACGAAAAAGTATACAATCACAGGCCATACCAGCTTAAATGGACTTATATCAAATGGCTCTCCTTTAGCCATAAGGTTTATCAATTTCTCAATTCCAATAAATGGAATCACGCAACCCACTAAAATACTCAGAACAAATCCCATTCCAATATTAACAGCACAGGTAGTGGATCCTGTGATCCTTTTAAATTCATTAAAACAAATGCTGTTAATGGTTTTTTTCTTTTTATAATTTGCGGATACATTTACATTTTTACGCTTTTTTCCGGCATTTTCAAGCAGAGAATTTATCTTTCTGTAATTTATACTGATAAGATTAACACTGGCAATATAAATTATTAATGATACCACGATAAGAAGCAGCACTGCTTTAATATCATGCTTATTTACAGCCTCGCTGAACCATTTATTTGTAAAAAATAATTTAGATAAATTATCGATCTCACTCACTGCCTGTCCCAGCATTTCCTTACTATTATCGCTTTTAAAAACGAACTCCAGGACATTTCCCAGGAAGAATAAAGGAATAGTAACAAGAAATGTAAGGATTATCTGTATCATTTTTTTATGTTTTACTCTGGCTCCGACATTTGCCACAAGAACTCCCAGCAAAGCCGCAACGACTGTAGGAAAAAGCGGGATAAAAAATGTAAGTCCCATCCAGATTAAAATTGTTGTAAGGCTTGGCTTCACTGCACCGATATAGCCCAAAAGTATTGAAAATGACATCAATAATTCAAAAGGCAAAAGATCAATATACATGATGAAGAATCGCGCCGAAACAATAGCCTTTACTGAAAATGGTAAAGACATCAGCATATCATACTCTTTAAAAGAATAGAGATATCCATTTGCCTTAAATATGGTGAAAATAAGCGCCATGGTGCTGATAGCTGCTGCGACCATGGAAGGAACATTTTCCGTAAGCCCTATCTTTGTAAGGCCGAATCCTGTAAATATTCCGCTGAAAAAAAGATATAAAGACAGAAGAAAATATCCTGCTAAAGCTGTCTTTACTGATCTTATTTTGTTTTTATCCTTCGAATTCTTCAGGACATTTATATTGCTTGAAGAAATATACATTGTCCTGAGAAGCACCAAGCTATTTGTTTTCATCTAAGGCCTCCAAAAATACATCTTCAAGGGACTGTCCATCTTTAAGAAGATCTTCCATACTGCCATTTGCAATTATCTTTCCCTTTTTAATTATGGCAATCTTATTGCATAATTTTTCTGCCACATCTAAAACGTGGGTTGAGAAAAATACCGCACTGCCTTTTTTACACATATCATGCATTATCTCTTTAAGGATAAATGCTGCCTTTGGATCAAGCCCTACAAATGGCTCGTCCAAAACAAGAAGACGTGGCTCATGAATTAGAGCTGAAATTATCGCCACCTTCTGCTTCATACCATGTGAGTATGAGCTGATTGTCTCAGCAAGGGCCTCTGTTATTTCAAAACGCACGGCATAATCCTCTATCCTTTTCTTTCTATCTTCCTCGCTTACATTAAATGCATCTGCGATAAAATTAAGATACTGCAGACCTGTGAGATTCTCATAAAGATCCGGATTATCAGGAATATAAGCTGTTACTCTTTTACATAGAAGGGCCTCTTTCTTAACGTCATGGCCATCAATTTTTATTTCTCCTTCGTCGTAATCAAGAACTCCAACAACAGCACGAATTGTGGTACTCTTTCCGGCGCCGTTATGGCCTATAAATCCAAAGATATCTCCGCTTTCAACTGAAAGACTCACATTATCACATGCTGTATTTTCTTTATTATATTTTTTTGTAAAACCATTAATTTCTAATATACTCATAACCCGTTATCTCCAATATCTATATTATTTACTTTACTGTCCCCTCACCACCTGGTTAACATAAAAATGAGCCACTGCCCCCGGGACCTAGGTCCACTTTTATTGTCAACCTGTTGTGGGTGTAATCAGCTGTGATGCTGCCGCCCATTCTTTCCACAAGTGTTCTTGCTATCGAAAGCCCAAGTCCTGTGGAATTTCTGGCGGCTTCCACAGTGTAAAATCTATCGAAAAGCTGCTCCACCTGAACCTTGGTAAGACTTTTAGCTTCATTTGAAAATGTAATCTCCCCCTTCGAAGAAAGAACGATCTCCAAATCTCCATCACTATATTTAACTGCATTATTTAATAAATTCGAAAAAATCCTGGCCAGATCAGTCTTGCTGCCTTTTCTTATAATACTAACATCCGTAATATCAATTTTCGGCGTAATATTATTCTGACTAAGCACCGGATAAAAACTGCTGATACTTTCCTGCAGGATCTGGTTAACGTATACATCCTCTTTCGCAGTTTCATTTTCCTCGGAAACGATAACCGAATAGCGGAACAATTCTTCCGTAAGCAGCTTCATTGCTTCAGTTCGGTCCTCAATGGCTGCGATATATTCCCTTATCTCAGAAATATCCTCAGTCTTTTTTATCATATAAAGATTTCCGGCAATTGCAGTAAGGGGGGTGCGAAGATCATGGGAAATATTAGTAACTGCATTTTTTAGTTCAGTATTTCCATGATAATATTGCAAATGTTCCTTCCTAAGGACAGTGAGCTGCTTATTGATACTATCCGCAAGCAGCCTCATATCCTTGTCCCTGGAAGGAATATCGATCAGGGTATTGGTATCGGTCTTAAGCCTGTCAGCAAAATCTTTTGCTATAACTCTGGCCGTTTTTTTCAGCATTATGATCTTTATTGTGGCCGCTATCAGCAAAATGACCAGTAGACCGTAAACCATATAATTCCTCCCTTAATTTAAATCTGTCTTTCTAAAGTAAAGCGCCGCTATTATATATACTACTGTGATTTCAAGGATAAGCGCTCCTGCAGCAGGTAAAAATTCAAATGTCATTCTTCCCAATGACTCAGATATTTCAATCCCATTTCCCATGCTCATCAGGGGATTTGTAGGAATTTCATAATAATTTAGATTTAAGCAGACTACTGATGGACAGAAATAAAGAAGTACCTTTGGTATTTTCTCAAAGGACATTGCCCCGAGACTAGCGACAATCAAAATCTGATTCACCAGATAGATTGCAAGAAAACTCTTAACTCCTTTAAGTACAACGCAGAACAACTGGGTAATAGTCGTAAATAAAACTATCTGCAGACTAGTAAGAAGGATTCCTATAAAAACCTTATCCCAGCATACATTTCCCGGCGCATCAAAAATCTTTGCTGTAACTAAAACCCCTGCTGCAAACAAAAGAAACAGCACCAGTGCAAAAAAGTTTGTAGTAAGCCAATCTGCAAAAAATATATTTTTTCTTTTATGTCCCACTGCCAACTGATTTCTGATAGTACCATTTGTAAAAATCGGATAATTAAATAATCCAATCACAATCCCCACATAGATTGGGAAGATAAAGCATCCCAGAAAAAATGGTATCTGATATACAACCATTTTATCCCTTAAGATTATCCCGACTAAAATGCCTCCAGCCAGCATCAATATAAGTAAAGCTCTAAAAATTTTCCATTTTGCAAGGCGTACAAAATATGCATCTAATAAATTAAACATTTTCAGCACCTCCTATCAGGGAAATATAAAAGCTTTCGAGACTTTCATCATGCTCATTTACTGAAAGCACTTCGCAGTTTTCCTTAGCAAGAGCAAGGGTCAATTCTGTGATATTTGGTTTTGAAAATATATCGCAGAAAGATGAATCAATAACCTTATATTCCAGATTCATCTTATCCAGAACTCTTGTTAAGACTTTCAAGTCTGATACTGAAACTCTTACGCATTTTCTGCAGGCATCTTCAAGTTCCTGGGCACTCATTTCCTTAACAATACGGCCTTTATCGATGAATCCGTAATGAGTAGCCAGCTTTGAAAGTTCATCCAATATATGTGATGAGATAAGAACCGTGATCTTATTTTCCCTGTTCAGCTTTAAGATAAGTTCTCTTATCTCAACAATTCCCTGTGGATCAAGTCCGTTGATTGGCTCATCTAAAACCAAAAAATCAGGATTTCCGCAAAGGGCGATGGCAATGCCAAGACGCTGTCTCATACCTAAAGAAAAATTTCTCACCTTCTTTTTTCCAGTATTTTCAAGCCCTACCAGATTAAGGATTTCTTCAATCCCGTCAAAACTTGGAAGTCCCAAGATGCGGTACTGCATTTTAAGATTATCCTCTGCTGTCATATCAGGGTAAAGGGCTGGAGTTTCAATTACAGCCCCCATTCTTCTCCTTGACTTATTTATACCTTTTTCTTTACTGCTAATTCCATACAGCGAAAACTCTCCGAATGTTGGCTCCTGCAGTCCTGATATAATTCTGATAAGAGTTGTCTTTCCTGCACCATTTTTCCCAACAAAACCATAAATGGATCCCTTTGGCACATTCATGGTAACTCCATTTAATGCCTGGAATTTACGGTAAGATTTATGAATATCATTTGTATTAAGAACGTATTCCATTAAATTATCTCCTTCCTTTCTAAAACTAGAATAGTACATATTAGTTAAGAAAATGGTTAAGAAAAAAGTAAAGATTTAGTTAAGATTTCGGGGTTGGGCGTATAATACCCGGCGTGCATTTTCTGCTGTTTAACCTTGGCTGTTTAACCTTGGCTTTCATTCAGCATAAATCCGATACCCCAGATTGAAGAAATGTAATCTTTACCTGTAAGATTCTTTATTTTTTTTCTAAGATTATAAACATGGATCTTTAAAGAATCTTCTGTGCAATCCGGTGTATCCTGGCTGATCCTGTCGAGGATCGTAAGCTTTGCCACAACCTGCTCTGAATTAGATATAAGAATCTTTAAAATAGCAAACTCCGTACGAGTAAGTTTTTGCTCCTGTCCATTTGCAGTGATCATATGTTTATCCGTATCCAGTGAGATTTCCTTATACTGAAGGATGTTTTTCTCAAAGGATTTTTCATTCATTCTTAGTTGAACCTTAATCCTTGCCAGTAACTCATTCATATCAAACGGCTTTGTAACATAATCCGCAGCCCCGCCAAGCAAAAGATCCACCTTATTTGTAACATCAGCTTTAGCGCTGACCACAATGACAGGAACATTTTTAATCTGTGGTAATAATTCTTCCCCTGAAAGTCCAGGAAGCATCAGATCAAGAAGGATCAGATCCGGCTTTTCATTTTTTAACACCATCAAGGCTTCCGTCCCTGAAAAAGCCTGCGAAACTGTATATTCCTCGGCTTTTAATGCTTTTGATACTATGCTGTTTATATGTGGATCATCATCTATGATTAAAATATTAGACATTTTTTAACCTTCCCAAAAACTTTACTTGATCATAGCTAAAATTATATCTTTTCTTCCATAATTATGCAATAAAGTGGACCATAGTCCCGGAGGCTATGGTCCACTTTTATGTTAACTAATTATGATTTAGTTGAAATTGTACGGCTATATTTTAGATAAAATTCCAAAGTTGATGAAAGATATAAAATCCCCAAGCCAGCAAATACACCGGCCAGCCCTGTTTTAAAGAGATAAATATTTCCAAATATTATTGCAATGTCAAACATCGACAGAATAAATGAAACGATAAAAACCCATTTTTCTTTGCCGATTGCTTGTAATGCATATTTATACATTTGTGTTGGTATATTTAATAACTGCACTGATAAAGCAATTATCACCGCCGGAATGGCTTTCTCAAGTAGTTCATATTGATCAGTAATCATTCCGCAAACCTTGTCAGGAAAGAGAAATGTTACTGATATCATGATTAAATACATAATTGCTGCAATGAGAGAAGCCGCGAAAGGATACAACCTACAATTATCTTTCGTATTATCTTTAGCTGCAAATTCCTGTCCCACCAAAGTCATTGTTGCGCCGGCATAAGAATAAATGACTATTGTCAGAGCAACTATGATGGCATTTATAACTGAATATGTGGCAAAAAGAACAGTGCTATATCTTGAAATGATTGCTCCGATAAGCACTACAAATAAAGTGCACTCAATAAAATCCTGGGCTAAAAGCGGGAAAAACAGCTTCAAAGTCCTTTTAAATATATCTTTATCAATTCTAAATTCGAATCTAAATCTCTTTTCTTTAATGAAAAAAATGATAAATATAACCACTTCTGCAAGAGTCCCAAGGACTGTGCCTATAGCAGAGCCGGGACCGCCTAATTTGGGTGCGCCCAATTTTCCAAATACCAATATGTAGTCTGTAACAAAATTTACAGGAAGTGAAACGCATAATGCTATCAGTGAAACCTGGGGTTTGAGCAGATTCTTAAAGAAATTTGACATAATGAAAGATACCAGATTCAGTCCCACGCATAAAGAAGCAATTATAAGATATAGATAGGCTTCATTTAAAATATTACCTGTCACACCATATATGGCACTGATAAGAGGTCTTCCCAATATCACAGCTAATATTTCAATTATACCTCCAAGGATTATTGAAAATGATACCGTACTATTAAAAATATTCTTAGACACAGATTCATTTTTTTCACCAATACTTTTAGCAAATAAAATTGAAAAGGCTATGGATAAGGCACCTAAATTTCCTATTAATAGATATATTAAATTTGCAGAAATTGAAACGGCAGTATAGCTACCGACATTCGTTCTTCCTACGATTGCCTCATCAGCTACTGTAAAAATAGTTGATATGATAGAAGACATAATGCCTGGTATCGCCAGTTTATTTATTTTTTTTAAAACATTTTTATATTTAG
>JAFOIV010000040.1 GCA_017420535.1 Eubacterium sp.
CCGTATTTTAAACTGCTGATCCCGCTTTTTACACAATTAAAAAATGAATAACTACCCTTTGAATATTTATCAGTTTTGATAACCAGCTTCTTCCATTTTAAAAATGGAGACATTATTATCAGGACAGCACCTGATATATATGCAATCTTCATTATCACAAATGAAATCTTTCTTTCATAGAAAGGCAGTTTATCTTTATTCATCTTTTTACCAATCCCCTCTTGGATATGCACCTTCTTCAGTTAATTCTGAAATCTTTTCTTTAACCTCATCTATATCCTCCTTATAAGTCATTCCAAACCATTTTTCAGGAGAAGCTATGATCTTAACATTACCCTTTTCTCTGTTAAGAATATCCTGAACTGCATCTGAAAGTGTCTCTTCAAATTTAAGAGGATTTTCTTCTATTCCCTTACGTAATCTTTCAGGGAATGTCTCTGTTATATCATCAATAAAACCTGATCTAAATGCCCACATATTCATTGATGCTACAGCATCCTGTGGTATGAGTGTATAAGTTCTTCCTCCATCAAGAGTAAAGTAACCTCTTCCATCCTCAAGCTTTATCTCTTTTCTTTCATCTATTCTTACAAGATTATTATCTTTATCAACCTTGCAGATTCCTCTTGATACTGTACCATTTTCAGTAAGAGTCTTAACTACATCATAACCTATGATACCATATTCAGAACTATCAGCACCTCCCTTTGTAAGGAAATCTGCTGCCAGCTTAAATGATTCATATCCATAATAGTCATCTGCATTTACTGTAAGGAAGTTCTTTCCCTTAAGTACTTCTCTTGCACAAAAAAGAGCATGAGTAGTTCCCCATGGTTTTTTTCTTTCTTCAGGCACCTTCATATCATCTGGAAGCATTTCAAGTTCCTGATAAGCATATGTAACAGGTAAATTCTTACTTACTCTGTCTCCTACTGTCTTCTTAAAGTCATCAGCAAAATCCTGTCTGATGATGAAAACTACATCACCAAAACCTGCTTTCTTAGCATCATATATAGCATAGTCCATAAGAGCATGGCCCTTTTTATCTACTGCTGTGATCTGCTTAAGACCACCAAATCTACTGCCAAGACCTGCTGCCATTACAACAAGAGTAGGCTTTACTGGCTCCATATTATTCATACTATTACTTTATACCTTTCGTATTTATATATATACTTAAGTAAACTTATAAGTATTAACGATATGCTCAAAGTTTAATATATCATATATGATTGATTTTTTAAACATCTTAATCTATGATTAAAACATATGCGTCTTTGCATAATATAACATTTTTATATAAAAATCAAATTAAGGGATTCTTATGAATAAATTAAAATCATTTTGCAATGAAAATAACTACCCTATCAGCGAAAAACAACTTGCTCAGTTTGAAACCTATTATGAGATGCTGATTGAGAAGAACAAGGTCATGAACCTTACTGCAATAACAGAAAAAGAAGATGTGGTCTTAAAACATTTTATAGATAGTGTTTCCATGGTTTTTTCTGTAACAAAGGTTGACGGTCTTAAAGACAAAAAATTAAAACTTATTGACGTTGGTACCGGAGCTGGTTTTCCCGGCATTCCACTTAAGATTCTTTTTCCAGATTTAGATGTGGTGCTTCTTGATTCTCTTAATAAGAGAGTAAATTTTTTAAATGAAGTGATACTTTCTCTTGGTTTAAAAGATATTAAAGCCATCCACTCAAGAGCAGAAGAAGGTGGAAGAAATAAAGAACTTCGTGACCATTTTGATATAGCTGTTTCCCGCGCTGTGGCAAACCTGCCTGTCTTACTTGAATATACCCTTCCTTTTGTTAAAAAGAACGGTTACTTTATTTCCTATAAATCAGGCGAGGTGGATGAAGAAATACTTAATGCTTCCCACGCCCTTAAATGTCTCAACGGCGACATAGTTGAAGACATAAGAATAACTCTTCCTGATTCGGATATTAAGAGAAGTTTTATCGTAGTTAAAAAGACTGCTCCAACTCCTAAAGCTTATCCAAGAAAAGCTGGCACAGCAAAGAAAGAACCACTGTAAAACATCGATCCATTTATAAACATTTAATATGCTCCAACAAAAAAGTCAGGACTAAAAACCTGACTTTTATTATATATACACTTCTACTTTAAATATGCCGTCCTTATTATTAAACAGTACTTTTCCACCATATTTATTTATCATTTTTCTGACATTTTCGATTCCTATTCCATGATTTACTTTATCTTCTTTATCTGTAAAAAGAAACATTTGGGAATCAGCCATTTTACCGGATATACAACTATTTTGCACGGTAATGGATATATGATTTTTAAAATATGAAAATGTTATATCTATTTTTCTTTTTTCTTCCTCAATCTTTTCTGAAGCTTCTATTGCATTTAAGAATAAATTATATACCACTGCACAGATGTCATATACTTTTATATTTGAAGGAATAACAAGATGTCCCTTAGTCTCAAATTTAATCTTTTCTAAATCACATCTTTTTGCTAATTCTCCAACAATGGCGTCCAATTCCGTTACCCCTGTTGTGACATTATTATATTTATCAATATAGCTCAGTTCAAAATTATTTACATAATCAAACAGCTTATCTGAATCTTCCTTATTTCCCTCTGATATTCTTTTTGCATATTCTTTTATTACAATCATATGTGACCTGTAGTCATGTCTGAAAGCTCTTAATTCTTTATCCCTTTGCATTATATCTTCAATTTGATTTTTTTGAGATTGCATAAAAAACTGATCCCATTTTTCTTTTTCTTGCAAAGCAGATATTTTCTTTACAGAATTACTATAAATAATACTTAAAACTATACTAAATACCGGTGCTAAAAGAGCCGCAAAACTAACCATCAGCTCTTTTATTCCCTCATAATTAGATTCTTTTATTTTGTCTTCATAAATTACGAAAACAACAATCCAACTTAATAAATTAAAAAACAAGAAAATAAATTGCCTATAATTCATGGCTTCAAATAAATCATTTTTAGAATTATTCCATTTTCTTATCATATACACTAAAAGAATTATTAAAAGAAATGAACATCTATATAATAGTTTTTTCTCATTATATGAATTTCCATCGACTAAATTTTCTTTTGTCAGATACGACACCAATAGCAAAACTGTGGTGTTAAAAATATCTGATATAAAAATAAAAAGCCAAGAAATTAAAGTTTTTTTATTAAATCCCTCTTTTGATAATAATGGAATTATCAATCCAATCAAGACTGGATATATCCGTATTAAATTTCCACTCATACAATAATTATTCAGTAATATAATACAACAGATATTTATGATTATAATCAAAGAAAAAGTTTTTATTGGTCTTTTAAAAATCACTTTTACAATAGCATAATCGCATAAAAAATACGTTAAAACCTCTTCAAAGCCGTAAATATAATTCCATAATTGATAATACATTTTAAACCCTCTTTTCAATATATGAATTTTCTCACATTATATTTTTGCAGTCAATAAAAAAGAGGCATATTCTGCCTCTTTTTGTTCATATTTGATTTAAGGAATTAATCCTTTAAACCAATCGAATAATGAAAATAATATCATCTTACATTTTCCTCGTATTATGTAGTAGTAGTTTTTAGAGACCCTCTCCAAGGTCTTTAAAACTATTCAATCATAGTCTTTTCTTTATCTCTTCCGTAGGTTCGACTATGATATATGAGATGCTGTGGATTGGTTCACACCTCCTACCACTTGATGGTTTAAGAAAGGCTCCAACCACAGTCTCTTTGTTCATTTGTTAATCAGTTAGATACCGCATGACGGTTTATTTAGAACGAGGTTACAATCGCAAGGAGCACCCTGTGGTTCTAAAACAGCATTAATACATTTCAAAGGAGATTTATTATGATTTACGTAGGAATTGATGTTGCAAAGGATAAGTATGATTGCTTTATAACAAACTCTGATGGAGAAGTGTTATTCAAAGCATTTACCATCACAAATAACCTAGATGGTTTTAATAATCTTTATCAAAGAATTGAATCCGTTATGGAAGATATAACAAAAGTAAAAGTAGGGCTAGAAGCCACTGGACACTATAGTTACAATCTTTTAGGATATCTCGTTGATAAAGGTTTGACCGCCTATGTTATCAATCCGTTACATACAAATCTGTACAGAAAAAGTCTAAGCCTTAGACAGACGAAAACGGATAAAGTAGATGCCCGCACGATTGCTTCTATGCTAATGTCTGATGTGAACTTAAAGTCCTACTCAGACACATCTTACCACAACGAAGAATTAAAGTCATTAACCCGTTATCGTTTCGATAAAGTTAAGGAACGTGCCAAGCTTAAGTCTTCCATTTCCAGACTTGTCTGTATCTTATTT
This sequence comes from Eubacterium sp., assembly GCA_017420535.1. Classification (GTDB taxonomy): domain Bacteria; phylum Bacillota; class Clostridia; order Lachnospirales; family Lachnospiraceae; genus Eubacterium_Q. Next base: position 4,373 of record JAFOIV010000040.1, read on the forward strand.
CCTGAATTAGAAAAGCTAGTACCAACACTTCATATAGCATCTGTTTATGCAATGCTTTCTGAGTTCCCCAGAGCTAAACAAGTAGCTAATGCTCACCTTACAAGACTTACAAACCTGCTTTCTGAATCATCAAAAGGTCGATATAGTAGAGAAACAGCAATCACTTTTAGAGATGCTGCAAGAAACTCCATTGGTTCAAACATGCCTGCAAAGTCTTTAGAATTAAAACACACAATTAAACTCATCCAAGAGATTTCTTCTGAGATTGATGAAATCAAAATCATTATGGACGAAATCAATTCTCCAATCCTTAGTATCCCAGGTATTAACTATCGTATGGGAGCTATGATTATTGCTGAAATCGGTGATTTCAACCGTTTTGATTCTCCCGATAAAATCTTAGCTTATGCTGGTTTCTCACCATCTACATATCAATCAGGACAACTAG
>JAFOIV010000041.1 GCA_017420535.1 Eubacterium sp.
GAACAATCTAATCCGCACTTTGCTCTCGTCTCCCAATAATCCCAATCAAAACCGTTCAAAGGGTTAGATAACACAGAGTACATATTTCCAAGAACTCTTCGCATCACTTCTATGATCCATGGCTTTCCATCTGCATAAATATACTGAAGATGGAAAATACCATCATTAAGATTAAGTATCTCTGCCATCTTTTCTATCTGACTTATTAGAGTATCTTTGCACTCTTCAAATTTGTCTGCTGGCCAGGTATCAACTTCCACCCTGTAAGGATTTTCGAAAGAATATTCGTTATTTGACGCAACAGCTACAACTTTCTTGTTCAGCAAAAATGTACAGAAACCATATTGTTTTCCTGTAATATAAGGCTCTGCTACTATCCTTGAAGCTCTTGAATTCTCAAATGCATGCCGCACTGCTCCCTCTATATCCTCCGCATCCTCAACCTTTCCAATGCCATTACCTGCACTGGCATCCACTGGCTTCACAATGATAGGTAATTTCATCTGCGGAATGACTCTCATAGCTTCCTCTTCAGATGTAAAATACAGTGCCTCAGGCGTTACTATATCATATTCTTTTGCAAATGCCTTAAACTTATCCTTATTGTGGAGAGTCAGAATTGTTTCATATGGATCATATCCTGGTAATCCTATTTTTTCAGCCACATATGATGCCGTATAAATTCCAAAATCATTACAGCATTGGCAAATGACATCTATATTTTTTTCTTTTGCAATACTTAAGATTTTCTCTTTATCCGAATAATCCGCTAAGATCCACTCATCAACCCAATTATGTCCTAATGGATCTATCTTTGTACCTGTTGCTATGATGTAATAGCCAAGCTTTTTCAGGGCACGGATTAGACCTAAGTCATTGTGAGTAGCGCAGAGGAGAAGAGCTGTTTGAGTCACATTCATCACCTCATTCTATTTTTTTTATAATTCTTCAAGTTCCTTTTATTTTTTTCATAAACACTATTGTAATAAAAAGTCTTTTGTACTTTTCTTATGTTCTTGCATCTATACTTATTCTCATAAGTATATTATCGTGTTCTTTTATATTTACATTTATAGGGAATTAACCTGATACAGATGATATGCTATTTAGACATCTAGGTGTTTTCCTTATGCTTATGTTTAACATCCTTTCTATATGCTTTTGATTCTGAGACTGATGTGGTAAACTAAAATTGTAACACTTACACGAAACTAAACGGTATAATAATACAATATAAAGTGTAGGTGAATGGCAATGAAAATAAAGAAAACACAGGTAACCGGTACGAGCCAGAATTCAAAAAAGAAATCGTACGCCTTGTCCTTCAGGAAGGACGCACCATTAAAAGCGTAAAAGATGAATTGTACTAGTATACTAAATTGGTAACATCTTGGACAGATAATATGTTATAAATAATAATAAAAGCAACATTGATTACGTTAATGAAATAAAAGCCTTAAACAGACAGTTAAAAGAAAAAGAAAGTTTGGTGCACTGATTTTACTTATATGAGACAAGCAAATGGTAGGTTTAGATATAACTGTACAATTATAGATTTATATGAATGGAAAGATTTTATAATACATTAAAAAATTGTTTTTATTATAGGTTTACATTTGATAGCGTTGAAATGTTAGACAAGATGACTAAGCAATATATTAACTGGTATAACTACGTCAGACCACATACTCATAATAACAATTTAACACCAATGGAATTAAGGTTTAGCTAATTTATCCGTCCGACTTGTTACCCAAAATGTTGACCAGTACACTTCCACTTCATGTGTTTTGTCGCACAAAGGACAATCCATATGAACCTTTCTAATTAATGTGCTGGCCTCCATAGTTTGCCTCCTTTCCTTTCCGTGTTCTCTTAGCTATAATTTCTTGACCAGTTCTTCAATCAGCCGATTTACAATTTCCGGTTCATCGGTATTTGAATTATGTCCAGCATCTTTTATCCATTCTATCGGGATTCCCGTATTTTTATGCCATGCCTTATTATACCTGATACACGAGCCGGCATGGTCCTTTTCTCCGCAGATTAAAATAGCCGGGCACTTAATTTCATAGGGCAAATTTGCCTCCATTGCCTCCGCCAATATTCGAAAACCATGACCTGCTATTTTTGCATATCGTTTCTGATTGCCATTATAGGTCATCATCATTTCACGCATTATTTTTCTTCCATAGTTCGATGTGGCCACCCCGTTCGTTCCCGTCTTCAAAAGAGACTTCCATGGATAGTGCCGATATACAGGTTCCATCCGCTTCAAAAGCCATATCTCAATTCCGGTCACATACTTTCGCTGTAAAGGTGCAGAATCCACAGAAACAAACCCGTTTAGTTTTTCAGAAAAAAGCTGTGCATAAGCCTGCCCCACATAACCTCCCATGGACTGACCAATGATAACAGGATGGTCAAATCCCTCTTTTATAAGGATTTCGTCTAGCCATCTTGCTTTATCCATCAAATTAAAATCAAAACAAAACGGCCATGAAGTAGCATGCCCCGGTGCATCCCATACAAAAACCGGATACTTACTTTCAAAATATTCAATTTGCTTTTCAAACAATCTGTGATCTGCGGTAAGTCCAGGTAAAAAGACTAACTGCAACTCACTATTTATTGACTCTTTATTTATCCAATAATGTATATCACCGCAGGAAGTCCCATATATTTGTTCTGTCATAGTCATACCCACCTTCCAAATCATCCTGTTAAAAATCTAAACTATCAATATTCAAAAGAAAATACTTCATTCCCATAATTACATATCCATCATCGGTTCTCCATGGTTTTGATGTTCCATTTACGATTACGATTTTTTTGAAGGAATCCGGAATAAATCTGTGTGGGCTGATATGGTTTTATGTGTATAGTTACTATGTCTTTCAGTCACAAAAGTATTTTTAGGCATCAAGATATCGTATCATAATAGTATCACGACACAAAAAAAGGCCTGAAAATACTGGATTTGTTATACCAACCCCTAAACCACTTCGGGTCTACTCCATCTCTAGAAAAGCATCCATATATTGTGAGATTGATTTTCTTTTATGGCTATATGTTGCTGTGGTTTTACACTTATTCCAGCAATTTTTTTCTTTTTATAACTTTTTGCAACCAAAGTGCAACCGTAAATTAATGGTCTTCTTTCAACCGCTTTTCAATATCAGAGGCACTGTATAATACTCTAGTTACCGTAACAAGCTCTTCCTTGAAAACATAAAATACCGAGTAATTATCTACTAGCATTCGCCTAAGTCCTTGTGAGCGTTCCGGCTCAAAATCTACCAGTCTAAATTTCTCTGGAAAGAAGCCAAGTTCAAGTACACAATCAGCTATTCTGTTATACTGCCCCATAGCATTTTCCGGTGATTGCAAATTAACTGCAATATACTCATATATCCCATTCATATCACCCAATGCCTTTTCAGTAATTTTTACAGGATATTCTCTCATCTGTGACTCTCTCTAAAAGCTGCAAATGCGACCTTTGCATCCTGTACTCGTCCAGCTTCAATATCCTCAAAGCCTTCCTGTAATTTTGTATGAATCTCTGCAGTCGTCATAAGATCCGCATTAATAGCCTCCGGTGCCTGAGGTAATGAAACTCTAAAAGGAATTCCTCCTGTAAGAGTAATCTGTCTTAAATACATATCAATAGCTGTAGACATAGGAATTCCAAGACGTGAAAGCACATCTTCAGCTGATTTTTTCGTTGTAGGATTAACTCGTAAATTGAGTGTTGCTGTTTTCTCCATACGTATCAACTCCTTTTTGTTTATTGTAACGCGTTTTGCGTTACAATTCAAGATGGGTTTACGATTTTTATCGCTTGTTTTTATCGCTCGATATATTGCTTGCAAGCGATAAATAATCAAACCATCAGATGTTGAAAACTACATCTAAGCTAAATCCCTTTATACAGAAACTCTATTTCCGAAAGCTTGCCGGTTATAGCATTCTGCTTCCCTGATGGCACAAACCCTTTCCTGCGATATAGGCGTTCTGCTTCCCGATTGTTCTCCAGAATCCATAAGGTGGGTGTGATACCTTCCCTACATATTAGGGTAATTACATAATCTAATAATGCAGTCCCATAGCCTTGCCTTTGTAATTCAGGCAACACATACAAGTCTTCAATCAATCCGTCTGTGATAGATACAACAGCCATCGATTGCTTGTCACAGAGCATATAGAACTTGCTACCATTAGCGATCTTATTACGGATATATTCTGCTTGGTGGTCCATATCATGCTTTAAGATAAATGCTTCGTCGCAAAATGCACGATGGGATTCCTGCCATGATATGGAATGTATACATGCAGCCTCCATGATGTTATCTTCGTCTACCGGAACAATCATATATTCACTAATAAGCCACTTCATGGCATCATCACGATTATAAAATGTTATAACTTCTTTTTCCGGATACTTTCGGAAGAGCTCCTGCAACCTTAGTTTATTCTGTGTTTCGTACTGTTGAACCATCTCCACCAATTCAGGGTCCAACTCGTCTTCTGTCCATGGCATGTCTTCACGAACTTTTCCTACCCGCTCAGTGATTCCTTGCATGCATACTTCTTCCCCATAGTCTAAGAAGATGACTGTATCACACGCCGCAATTCTCATCTCATAAGTTCTCGAATAGTCCCCATCAATAATCCAACTATCTCCTTGCATATATTCAGTCAAACACGCATCAAATTCATCTCTGGATATGTAAGTTCTATCTGCTTTCCAGAATAAATTATCTAAGTGGTATATTGGCAATCCCGTTACATCATGAAGTCTCCTTGCAAATGTACTTTTCCCGCTCCCGGAACAACCTATGATAATAATCTTTTTTCTGTCCATCTAGTTCCTCAATTCATTATTCTTTTTTAAAATAAACTCTGCAAATCATTTTCATTATAATTTCTTCATCATCCAGTCCGCATCCGCATATTTACCATCCGCATATTTCATATTATCCGGAAAATGTCCACACTTCTTAAACCCCAGTTCTTTATAAAGAGAAATTGCTTTATAATTATCTGAAATAACTTCAAGTTCAGCCTGTTCATATCCGACATTCTTTGCAATCTTTAACACTGTCTGCAACATGATTTTTCCTATGCCACATCCACAATATTCTTGGTACAATGCTATTGCCACATCACACCTGTGTGCATACCGCTTATATGGTGCTATAGTCATCAGTGAACAATTGCCTATATGATTACCATCTATCGTAGCAATCAGCATCAATTCTCTAGTTGCATCTATTTTATCTTTGATAAAATTTTGTTCCTGCTCCAACGATAATGTCACCTCGTCAGGTTCACGTATCAAAAAAGGTGTTTCTCCTGTCGTAACTTTTAGGTACTCTATAAGAGCTTCAGCATCCTCAACTTCAGCATTTCTAAGAATTACCTTTCGCCCATTTTTATCTATTATCTCCTTAGGCCCAAATCTCATTTTTGATTTTTCCCTCCTCATCAATAACAAATTCATAACTGTCCTCTATATTACAATTCAACGTTTACAAATTAACTCTCAAGCCCCGAATTTGAGGCACTTCTTCACAAATCATATTATAACTCTTGCAAGCATTCATATCACGTAATACTTTCTCAGTAATCTTTACAATATATTCTCTCATCTATAGTTTTCTCTATAAATTGCAAATGCAGCCTTTGCATCCTGTACTCGTCCAGCTTCAATATCATCAAAGCCTTCCTGTAATTTTGTATGAATCTCTGCAGTTGTCATTAAATCCACATTAATAGCATCCGGTGCCTGAGATAATATAACTTCTCTAAAACTATTGGTATCCATTACTTTTTACCTCGTTTCTTTGTAGGTTGGTTTGAGTCCTGAAAAATATTACTCTCTATACGTTTTTTCTTATTATATCACGTCCTTTCTTACTTATCTATTTGATACTTCAAACAATTGCAATTATTTATAAGATAATATTTTGGGGAGTAATAAATGTAAAAAAAAAGCTGGGAGCAAATGCTCTCAGCCCTTAATATTACTAGATTTCTACTCACTTGTAAGCCGCTTGGAACTATTCTAGTTCCCCAGTTTCAACTCTTTTCTCGTGTGAAATACTGATAATTTCAGTGCTTCTATTTTTTTATCTTCCTCGAAACACCCTGTATTTCTTGTGTTTTTTAGAAAAATAGAATCATTTTAGAATCACTCTCACTTAATTTATGATTCTAACCAAATCACATGTTAAGTAAATTCATCACCAGCTTAACCATAACCTCCTTTTCCTCTGGATTAGATTCTGCAATCATAAGTGTAATAGCGACTAGTTCTCCGTCACCAATACGTTTATTGCCATCTCTAAGTAATGCATCATTTCTCTCCAAAAATTCCAAAAACAAAGAAGCCGCTATTCTCTTACACCCATCCGCAAACGGATGATCTTTGATCATAAAGTATAAAAGATTTGAAGCCTTTTCCTCTATGGAAGGATAAGCATCTTCTCCAAATGCGCTCTGATATATCGCAGAAATGATACCATTTACTTTGCCAACCTCTTTTTCGACTCCGAAGACATCTGTATCAAAAGAATCCCTCATATGAGAAACCATCGTCATACAGTCATCATAAGTAATCCTATATATCGGTTGCTTTCCGTCAGGTTTTATGATTGATTGATGATCATACTGATCCAGCAACGTCAATGCGTCCGTATACAGATTTACAGCTCTTAGGA
>JAFOIV010000042.1 GCA_017420535.1 Eubacterium sp.
ACTTATAATCCTTGTATTTATCTGCTCATGGGGAAATGATACACTGGCTTACTGCACAGGACGTCTTTTTGGAAAGCACAAGATGTCACCAGTGCTTAGCCCAAAGAAGAGTGTGGAAGGTCTTATAGGTGGTATCCTGGGAGCTGGAATCCTTGGAATGATATTTGGTTTCTGCTATAACCATTTTGCAACACCAATAAGTAAGGCGCCACTCTGGTTTGCTCTTGTGGGAGCAATCGGTGCAATCCCGGCAGTTATCGGGGATTTAGCCGCATCAGCAATTAAGAGGAATAACGAAGTTAAGGACTATGGTAAGCTGATACCAGGCCACGGCGGCGTCCTTGACAGATTTGACAGTATGATATTTACAGCACCTATAATTTATTATTGTGTGCTTTTCATTCTTCATAATATAGCAAAATAATCAATTTTCTGGCTGGTCCCAAAAGGCAAGCAAGCGTAGCCTATTAGGCAAGCTGGCGTAGCCTGCCATAAGGCCAGCCAGATGTATTTATATACAAAGAATTTAACAGTGATGTTATAAATACAGAGGAGCGAATATGATAGAAGATAAGATTAAGAATATATCTATAATAGGTTCAACAGGTTCTATCGGAACCCAGACCCTTGAAGTAGTTGATAATAATATGGACATGAGAGTGGTAGCGCTTTCATGCGGCAGTAATGTAGAGTTATTAGAGAAGCAGACAAGAAAGTATAAGCCGGAGCTTATAGCTGTCTGGAAGGAAGAAGATGCAGCTGCTCTTCGTATCCTGCTTGCAGATATGGATGTTAAAGTAGAATCTGGAATGCAGGGACTGATTGATGTGGCAAGTTATGAGAAGGCTGATATAACAGTAACTGCCATCGTTGGAATGATAGGTATCGAGCCAACTCTTGCTGCAATTAAAGCCGGCAAAGATATAGCCCTTGCCAATAAGGAAACCCTCGTTACTGCAGGACATCTTGTAATAGATGCAGCAGAAGAAAGAGGAGTAAGCATCCTGCCGGTTGACAGCGAGCATTCAGCCATTTTCCAGTGCCTTCAGGGCAACAGAGGAAACAGATTATCACGTATCTTACTTACAGCCTCAGGCGGACCATTCCGTGGCAAGAAGAGATCTGAATTAGAAAATGTTACAATAGAGCAGGCTCTTAACCATCCTAACTGGGCTATGGGTGCCAAAATCACAATAGACAGTGCTACTATGGTGAATAAGGGACTTGAAGTTATCGAAGCTAAATGGCTCTTTAACGTGGCACCGGAACAGATTGAAGTTCTTATCCAGCCACAGAGTATAATCCATTCAGCCGTTGAATATCAGGATGGTGCAGTTATAGCTCAGCTGGGTACTCCTGATATGAGACTCCCAATCCAGTATGCTCTATGCTATCCATATAGAAGAGCCCTTCCTGGGGATAGACTTGATTTCTCAAAGATAAGTGAGATAAAGATTGAGAAGCCGGATAGAGATACATTTAAGGGCCTTGACTTTGCTTACAGTGCTATTAAGACTGGAGGTTCTATGCCAACAGTACTTAATGCCGCAAATGAATATGCAGTAGCTAAATTCCTTGGGGGTGAGATCAGATTCCTTGAAATCTATGACATGATAGAATATGCAATGGGAAAACATGATTTAATAAAGCATCCTGAACTTGAAGACATTTTAGCAACCAAGAAGTGGACAGAAGAAATCCTTAAAGCAAAATGGAACTAGCTTTAAGTAATAGAAGTGGATAGACTTAAGTTATGAAGATCGTATATTTTGTTTTAATGTTCGGAATAATTGTATTCGTACATGAATTTGGACATTTTATATTTGCAAAATTAAATAAGGTAAAGGTAAATGAATTTTCCATCGGTATGGGACCGGCCATTGCCAAATGGGGCAAGGGTGAGACCGCATACTATATCAGACTTCTTCCTATAGGCGGATATTGCCTTATGGAAGGACAGGCAGAAGATTCCAGTGATAAGAATTCATTTAATAATAAGACTGTCTTACAGAGACTTTCAGTACTTTTAGCAGGACCATTTTTTAATTTTATTCTGGCATTCTTATTATCTATAATAATCTGCCATTACTGCGTTTTGGATCCGGCATCATTTTCTATGGTTCAGCCTGGAAGTGCTGCTGATGAAGCTGGCCTTCAGGCAGGGGACACGATAATCAGTCTTAACGGAGAAAGAATTTATAATTTCCGTGAGATCCAGCTTTTCAGAATGGTAAATGATCCAAGAAAACCTATAGAGATAGTCTATGAAAGAGATGGAAAGAGATACAATACAACCCTTACCATGAAGCCGGATGAAAATGGCGCTTATTACTTTGGGGTTCTCAGTGAGCAGAGACTTTCTACAGGCTTTCTGGAGGAATTACGTTATTCCTTCTATGAAGTGAGATTTAACATTAAGACTACTATTTATTCAGTTAAGATGCTGTTCTCAGGCAACGCATCCATCGATGATCTTTCGGGCCCTGTAGGCATCAGTCAGATGATGGGAGATGTGGTGGATGAAGCAGAGAAGCGCGGCGGATTTATAGATGTGCTTCTTAATGTGATCAACTTCACAGTGCTTATTTCTGCCAACCTGGGGGTTATGAATCTTCTTCCAATCCCTGCAGTTGACGGAGGCAGGATCCTCTTTTGCGCTGTAGAAGGCATTTCCGGAAGAAAGATTCCAAAGAACAAAGAAAACATAGTTAATTTTGTCGGATTTATACTTCTTATGTTACTGACCATAGTTGTATTCTTTAATGATATAAGTAAACTCTTTCGCTAGTTAACGGAGCGGGTTCTGACAAAGTGATCGGAGGAAATATGTTTAGAGATAATACCAAAAAGATAAATATCGGAAATGTTACTATAGGTGGCGGAAGCCCTATAGCAATACAGTCCATGACTAATACACCAACTGATGATATTAAGGCAACAGTTGCACAGATACTTGAATTAGAAAAAGCAGGATGTGACATTGTAAGATGTACAGCTAATACTCCTGAAGCAGCGGCTGCCTTTGATAAGATAAAGGAGCAAATCCATATACCGGTTGTGGCAGATATACATTTTGATCATAAATTGGCCATCAGTGCCATAGAACATGGGGCAGATAAGATCCGTATCAACCCAGGTAATATCGGTGGCAAGGAAAAATTACAGGAAGTAGTAAGAGTTGCTAAAGTTAAGAACATTCCAATCCGTGTAGGTGTTAATTCCGGCTCTCTTGAGAGAGAAATTGTTGATAAGTATCATGGAGTAACTGCAGAAGGAATCGTAGAAAGCGCTCTTGATAAAGTCAGGATGATAGAAGAATGCGATTATGATAATATCGTAATCTCAATCAAGTCCTCAGACGTCCTCATGTCTATAAAGACTCACGAATTAGTAGCTCAGCAGACAAAATATCCTCTTCATGTGGGAATCACAGAATCAGGAACTATCTGGAGCGGAAATATCAAGTCATCAGTAGGACTTGGAGTTATCCTTCATGAAGGAATAGGAGACACTATCCGTGTCTCGCTTACAGATAATCCTGTAGAAGAGATAAGAACAGCAAAACTTATCCTTAAGTCTCTGGGACTTAAATCCGGCGGCATCGAGCTGGTATCATGTCCAACCTGCGGCAGAACAAAGATCGATATCATCGGCCTTGCAGAAAAAATCGAGAAATTAACATCAGATTATAAGAATCTTTCACTTAAGGTGGCTGTTATGGGATGCGCCGTAAATGGACCTGGGGAAGCAAGAGAAGCTGACCTTGGAGTTGCCGGCGGTGTAGGGGAAGGTCTTATCTTTAAGAAGGGTGAGATCTTTAAGAAGGTACCTGAAGAAGAGATTATACCGGCCCTTAAATATGAACTGGATAACTGGGGGAAATAAAGTTGGAAGCTAGAAAATTCCTTGATGTTTTTACAGACATAGAAATAAACAACAAAATAAGGGACTATTTTCTTGACGTAGACGTAACCCGTGTCCTTATGAGAAATAAGGACATGACTTGTCTTATATATATAGAATCTAAACATTTGATACCAAAAGAGATGATTTTTAGCATGGAAGAGGCTGTAAGATTGTCTCTTTTTGGCATGAATGAAAGAGTGCAAGTAACAATTATAGAAAGATATATCCTGTCAGATCTTTATAACTTAGAGACTCTTACAGAGACTTACTTTCCAAGTTTTTTAGAAGAATTATCCCATTACAATCATACCCTTTACAGAATGATAAAGAGAGGAAGTTATTCCATATCAGAGGGGATACTGACTCTTTCTCTGGAAGACTCTTTACTGGCTCATGATAGAGAAGGGGAGATAATAAAATATTTTGCTACTATCTATGCTGAAAGATTCGGCATGAATGTAGGAATAGCCATAAAATATATAGAGAAAAAGACTGTTAAACGCCCTGATCTTGAAGAAGAGATGCTTAGAAGGGCATATTCTTATGATGATGTGGTTTCATATAATGAAGGCGCTGAAGATGCTATAGAAGAGCAAGGAGAATCTGCTGCGAAACCAGCTGTAAAACCGGCTGCAAAACCAGCTGCAAAGAAGCCTAGTGCAGATGCTTCAAAGAATAAGAAATACTACAACCGTGATCAAAATGCCGGCAATAAGAAGTTTTCTAGAAAACCTTCAGATGATCCGGATTGTGTATATGGTTATGAAGTTGAAGGAGAATGCACTCCTATAAATCAGTTAGAAGATCATATGGATAGCGTATGTATCAAAGGACAGATATCAGCTATCGAAGAAAAACAGTTAAAGAGTGGAAAATGGATAATCAGCTTTGCCATCACAGATTTTATTGATTCCATATGCTTTAAGCTTTTTGTAAAGGATGAAGATAAAGACGCTACCCTTGAGGAAATCCACCAGGGAGGTTTTTATAAGGTCAAGGGCAAATGTGAAATGGATGACTTTGCCAAAGAACTTACAATTACCAGGATCCGTGGGATAAAGCCAATTCCTGATTTTACCACATCAAGAAAAGATGAGTATCCTGAGAAACGTGTAGAACTTCATCTTCATACAGTTTTTTCTGAAAGTGATGCAGTAACAGATATAGATAAGATGATCAAGCGTGCCAAAGCCTGGGGCCATAAGGCAATAGCCATAACTGACCACGGAGTAGCGCAGGCTTTCCCTGTTGCAAACCATTGTGTAACAAAAGATGAGGATTTTAAGATCATTTATGGATTGGAAGGATATTTTGTAGATGATTTAAAGACTCTGGTTTTAGATTCTGATCATCAGAATTTAGATTCTGACTATGTCGTATTTGATATAGAGACTACAGGTATCGGTGCTACAAGATGTAAGATCATAGAGATCGGTGCAGTAAGGATAAATAAAGAAGGAGAAGTAACAGGCAGATTCTCTGAATTTATAAATCCTGGGGTGCCTATTCCATATAAGATACAGCAGCTTACTTCCATCACAGATGAGATGGTAAAAAATGCACCTCCTGTGGAAGAGATACTTCCTAAATTCTTTGAATTTTCAGAAGGAGCCATGCTGGTAGCTCATAATGCCAATTTCGATACCAGCTTTATAAAAGAAAATGCTAAGAGATTAGGCCTTAATTATAACTTTACAGCCTTAGATACCATGACTCTTGCCTATATCATGATCCCTGAACTGGGAAGATATAATCTGGACAGACTTTGTAAATATTTCGGCGTAGTAAATGCTCACCATCACAGAGCCTGTGATGATGCTGACGTTACAGCTAAGATATTTGTAAAGCTCCTTCAGATGATAAGAAACAAGGGTATAAATACTGTAGATGAATTAAATGAAATCGGTAAAGA
>JAFOIV010000043.1 GCA_017420535.1 Eubacterium sp.
GAAGTGATAAATCCTTTAAAACAGAGCAAATCAGCTGACTTAAAAATATATATTGGCGGATATTCGCTGGCGGGATTATTTGCACTTTGGAGTGTTTATAAGACTGATACAATTTCGCAGAGGGATATAGTCATGTCATCAGCTAGTGATGAATCGATATCGCCAGTAGTATTGGGTAATGCAGCATCTCAGCCTTTATTCGCAGGATGCGTCGCGGCGTCTCCTTCAGTTTGGTTCCCTGGATTTGTGGATTACATTTCCGCAAATGAAATATCTGCGGATAAGATTTATCTCAGCCTTGGAAACAAGGAAGAAAAGACCAGAAATCCTGTAATGAGGCAGGTAGGGGAGTGTATCCGAAATATTTATGACATGTTAAATGGCAAAACAAACGTTGTTCTTGAATGGAATGAAGGGAATCATTTTCAGGAGACAGATTTAAGGATGGCGAAAGGCTTTGCGTGGATACTTAAAAAATAAAGTGAGATGAATTGTTCTGTTACTATTCACAGTCAATTAAAGTAGATAAATAAAAAATGCAGGACTTAGTTTTTTTGAGTCCTGCATTTTTGCATTCTAAGAAAAAAGAATTATGTTGGCAACAGTAATTCTTCTAGGACAAATGGATTTCCGGATGTAAGTCTGGAGAGTGCAGTGACAATATTTATACCATTTTTTGAACATGTTTCAATGTATGTTCTTACATTTGCAAAGTATTCTGCAGATTTGATGTTCTGATATTGCCCTGAAATTTTAAGCTTTGTTTTTTGGCCTCGCAGGCCTCTCTCAGCAATGTTATTTGTTGGAGGGACTTCTATATCCGCTATCCATTTGAAATAGTTTTCTTTGTATTTTTCTAGTCTTTTTAGAAGTTTTTTCTCATCATTCTCATAGTAATGGCCCTTGGCTTCCTTATGTTCCTCCCAGCCTTTCTTTAGAATCTGTTCAACTTCATAGATTACATTGGTGAATTTGTTTGCTGGAAATCCATCGGCTCCTGAAGCAATCAGTGTATTTCTTTCATGAATGTATTTTGAAATTAAATCTCTGAGTTCTTCAGACCAGGAGTGATGAGAAATATCTGAAATGCCTTTTAATTCTCGGCTAAGATGCTGTAACGATTAAAAAAATATCGAAAGGGTGAATTATGGGACAGTACTAAGGTGTATAATACAATTGAGGGGGCAGAGTATGGCGTAGCATGGCCTGAAGTAACCTAAATTACCAAGTTACCGGAAACAGTGATATTGCAAATTCCAGGAGGGGATTATCATGACTATAAAAGAAGCGGAGAAAATAGTAAGATCATTTGACGAAAATAATAATCCTTCAGAAGACGAAGTGTTTTTATTTACGGAGGCTTTGAAATTTCTTATAGATGAAAAACATGATCCTGAAGATATGATGTGTCTCGGGGGATATTATTATGAGATAAGACGTTTTGACCTGGCCCTTAAATATTACGAAATGGCAGCAGGGTATGATTATGATCAGGCTTACGAGTGCCTGGGTTACATATGGTATTACGGAAGGACCGGGAAAGTTGATCACAAGAAGGCGTATGAATATTTCTCAAAGCTGATGGATAAGGGAAATCCTGTAGCAGCATATAAAGTCGCTGATATGTATAAGAACGGTTATTATGTTGAAAAAAATCAGAAAAAATATGAAGAGATAATAGAAGAGCTCTATCCAAAGACTGAAGATATGTATAATGCATTTGACCCTGTTCCGGAAATCTTAACCAGACTTGCGGGGATCAGGAAAGAGCAGGGAGACATTGAAAATGCAATTGAACTATATCAGGATGCAAAATATTTTCTGGCAAGACGTATAGAGTTGAATCCATTTTTTGGAAATCTGAATATTATGAAATGGCTGATCACTGATCTGTATCAGCTGAAAGAGTTTGATCATGAAAATTTTGATCTTTATGATTTGTATTATCTTTTGAATGAAAACTGCAGAGTGTCATTTTACTATGGAGATGAAGAGTTGGAAATTCAATCGGAAATGGCAAATGGCAAAGGAATAGCATTTGCAGGCAAATGGTTCCTAGATATAGATTCATTTTTCCGGGATGCCAGCATAAATGATTACAAACTGACGGGGGTGGCCAGCAGGCTCTTTGGATTTAAAATAAAGGAGGCTATATGAGTGATGAAATTATCAGGATCAATAGTTCTTCTTTTTCTAGATATGAGGAACTGTTGTTAGAGAGGGATGAATTTAGGAAACAGGCTTATCAGTACGGTAGAGCATATACAAGGGAATTCGGGGATCTTAACCTTAAGGTTTTTCAGGCAAAGCTAGAGTCTATCAGAAAGAAGAAGGCTATAGAATTCTGTCAGAGGTATGTAAACAAAGGAGAGAATATAAAGGGAAATAAACTGGATGAATTTCTGAAAATGGAATTGTTATTTGAAGAGAGTATGCTGGAGTTTATGATATTGGATAATGAGGATGCTAAGAGGGGCAGACTCATTTCCGAAGCAGACCTTTATATGATCAAGAAAATCTATCATGGTCTGGTGAAGAAGATACATCCGGATATCAATCCACTAACAGAGCAAAGTGAAGAATTATCGGATTTATGGCAACGGCTGATCATTGCCTATAGTTGTAATGATCTAAAGGAAATGGAAGAATTGGAAGTAATTATAAATGCACTGTTTAAAAAGCTTGATCTCGGGGACATTGATATAACAATAACAGATATTGAGGAGAAAATACTGGAAATTGAAAATGAAATAGAAAAGATAAAAATTACGGAACCCTATCAATATAAGTTTATTCTGAATGATAGCGAGGCAGTTTTGAGAAAGAAGAAGGAGCTCGGAAAAGAACTTAAAGAGTATGAAGATTATTGCAGAAATCTGGAGGAAATTCTTGATCAACTGTTAAAAAGCGGGGTGATAATTGAATGGAAAATGAATTAACAAAGTACGAGCAGCAGTTGGTTTCACTGGTTCAAAATAAAGAGCTGGGGGAGATCATAAAACCACTGATAAAAGAAATACATCTATTTGATTCATTTATAGCAGGGACAACACATTTAGATGATAAGACTGTGATCGATGCAGCAAAAGAAGGGGATGCGTTATCCCTTAGACGGGAAAACAATAAGTATGACCAGAATGCAATTTTGATCCTTAATGCAGATGGAAAAAAGATGGGATATGTTCCGGAAAAGGACAATATTGTCTTTGCCAGGTTGTTGGATGCGGGGAAGATCCTGAAAGCAAAGATAAGCAGTATAAAAAAGAAAGGCAGTTTCACCCAGATCTCCATAGGGATCTACATGGTAGATTTGTAAAAGTAAGGAAAGGTAGAATGGACCATAGCCCCCGGGACCATGGCTCATTAAAGAGAAATAAACAAACATTGGTTAACATAAAAGTGGACCAACGCCCCCGGGACTATGGTCCACTTTTATGTTAACTATAGAATGAGGAGAATAATGATCTATTTAAAACGCTTTAATTTCACATCGGACTTTGAGGAAGACATGTATCTAGACGGGATAAAGATGAACTGTTACGACAGCTATTATCCCTTCATGATCCTGCCCAAGAAGGGCATCAGCAGTCTGGAACTTGATAATATTACGATCCTTTACGGTGGAAATGGCTCTGGTAAATCTACGATTCTTAATATTATCGCAGAAAAGATTGGAGCCGACAGGATAGCACCTTTTAACAGGACATGCTTTTATGATGATTATCTCAAATATTGTGAGGCAGAGTTTTTTAATAAAGGCTTTGAGACGAAGACTTTCATTGCGTCAGATGATGTATTTGATAATATGCTTCATTTAAGAAGGCTTAATCAGGGGATTGATGACACACGTAAGGAGCGGATTCAGGATTTCCTGGATTATAAATATAACAAATTTCAGTTCAATTCTATGGATCAGCTGGAGAAACTGAGGCGTTCAAATGCAGCTAAAAGAAAGACTATGACAAGATATATCAGAGATAGCCTGATCGACAATGTCAGGGAATACTCAAATGGAGAATCTGCATTTAGATATTTCATTGAAAAGATCGATAAAGAAGGAATCTATATTCTGGATGAGCCGGAGAACAGCTTGTCCCCAACGCTGCAAATGAAACTGATAGATTACATCCAGCAGTCCGTTAGAGGCTATAACAGTCAGTTTATAATCGCCAGCCATTCGCCGTTTATACTTTCCATGAAAAATGCATTGATCTATGATCTGGATAATTATCCGGTTGAACCCCGTGCCTGGCATGAGCTGGAAAATGTAAGAGCATACTACAGGTTGTTTAAGGAAAGAAAAGGGGAGTTTGAGTAGAAATGAGTTTGAGACAGCAGGAAAGGTGCTTGAATTTAAAGTTATTTATGGTAGTATTATCTTAAGGTGAGTGTGTCTCACTGGTGTGTTCGACACCTGTAATCTGAACGCTATGCCGGATTTGTAGGCCGGACCGTTGGCAAGCAACAAAAAAACTTGACTTAGAAATGCCGGAAGTAATGGCCGGACAGTTGGCAGACAACGATAAAATCGGACAGTTATTAATAAAAGGAAGAGGCTCTTTATTATACTTTGGTATTTAAAGGGACTCTTCTTTTAATTTTGTCATTTTAGCCAGTAAGGATTTAATTTGGTGTTTAAAGGTTTAGGGTAATTAAACTTTATTTCTGATTTTTGATTTTCTTTCAAATGCAATTTATAATCAATAAAAAAGTATTAAAATCCAAATTAGTTTACTCATTTTAAGGAAAGGTAGAACATGTATTATCTTATGAATAAGGACAAGCTGGTCCTTGAATTTATAAAAATTGAAAATGAGTTTGATACAGACATTACATATAAAATCCTTAAGCAGTATGAAAGCACACCTTTCGGCTTTCAGGATATAACATACTGGATAGAGCACCGAAAGGCGGCCAGATATAATTCCTGCCTGAATGAGGTGATGAAACGAGCTGGGCTGTATGATAATGAGAGTTTCATTAAAAGAACCCATGCGGCAGGTATAAATGATACATTCTGGATCAAAGCAGCCGATGAAAATATTAGTTGGTCCGAGGTTTCATTATATAGAAATCAGTTTTCCAGCCTTATATCAAAGCTGGCATTTGAAGGATGTGAAGCAGGGGACATAGTCGGCTCTGAATTGCATAACGATGAAGCAAGCTATATCAACGCGCCAGAATTAATCAGCGAAGGTTCATTTAGAAAATGCTTCATGAAGGAAGATAAATCTGGCGAGTTTGGCAGTGACATTTATTATTATAAAAGAGAAGGGGATCTTGGGTCGGGCAGAGAGCCTTATTGCGAAATACTAGCTGCAGAGATTGCTAAAGTAATAGCGCCGGGGCTTGCTTCGGTAAAATATGACCTTTGCAGGCTAGATGGAGTCATAGCGTCTAAATGCAACATTTTTACAAATGAAAATGTGGGCTTTGCGTCCTACTCTAAGATAAATACATCAAGGTCATATTCTTTAAGGGATGTCTGGAAATATTACTGTGAGATAGGGGCAGAGCAGGAATTCAGGGAACTGCTTATAATCGATTCCTTATGCTTTAATCAGGACAGGCACAGCGGCAACTTCGGAGTCCTGTTTGATAACGACAGCATGAAAGTTATTGGCATGGCGCCGGTATTTGACCTTAATCTGTCAATGTTTCCATATGTTGAGATGGAGGAATTTGACAATATAGGTGATAAGCTATATGGTTACAGCCCTAAATTAGGCGAAGATTTTACACAGATAGGCCAGCTGGCTTTAAATGAATCACAGCCCCCGGAACCATGGACCACAAAAAATGAACCACACTCCCCGGGACATAGGTCCACAATTATGTCAACTGAATCTGCGGCGTTAAATGACTCTCTACGTGACAGGGTAAAAGTTATTTTAGATTATAGATTTAAATTTAGAGGGGACGAATCATTTCCAGAAGAAAGAGTAAGAAAGATTGAAGATATCGTCCATAGACAGGCGAAGGCAATCCTTTCAAATGAAACGCTGCAGACTCAGGATGTATTTTTCTCTCGGGAAGCAGAACTTGCTAAGGAAAGACATCTTAAAGCGGCCTTGGCAAAGGATGAGATGAATGACTTCTATGAACAGATTGATGAAAGCGAGCTTTCGCCAAATACCTTATTAAGTCTTTGCGAGGATTCAGAAATAGTTAAGCTTTACGTAGAATATGATAACTACGAGTTTATAATAGACTTTTTAGAGAAGAGCACGAAGCTGCAGAAGAATGCAAAAAAGATTACTATGCAGGAATTAATGGATGAAGCCCCAGAATTCTATGATGACATTGTAAAGATAAAATCAAAACTAATCAATATAGGTTAACATAAAAATGGACCTAGGTCCCGGGGACTATGGTCCACTTATCGGTTACAAATTGTAACCAACTGCCAAAAAGGAAGGTGTTTGATGAAGATATTTCATTTTGGTAACAAGGAATCAAATATAGTTTTAATTCAAATGGTCTATGACCACGAGTTAGAAGCGATTGAA
>JAFOIV010000044.1 GCA_017420535.1 Eubacterium sp.
CATATGCTTCATGTCTTGGGGGATTGTATTGTGCGCTATAAGTATAGTGATAGCAAAAATAACAAAACAGGAGGTAGTAAGATGAAAGAAAAGGGAAGTGTGAAGAAGGCTTTGCTGAAGGTGTTGGCATTGATGGCAGAAGATGAAATGGAGGTAAACATTTATAGTTGGCCGCCTATCTGTGCGGGAATATTACATCAGCCGGAGAGACCGAACAATAGAATAATTAAGGAAAAATAAAAATGAAAAGGTGTGGAGTTGTGATATTATCTTGATTCTTATGGAGGTATAAGTATGAAATCGAGTATTGCTTTTAATCGAATAATGAAAGGTGTTTTTGCTATTGGTATTATGATGCTATTTTTTGGTATAACAGGAAATACTGCGAGAGCTGCAAGTACAAATGAAGTTGAGCCGAATGATACTATGGCAACAGCCCAATCAATAAGTGCAAATAATGAAACTGCTGCAGGAGCCATTAATGGTTCTTATTCAGGACAACAAGTTATAAATGGATACACGTCAAATACAGACGAAGATTGGTTTGTTGTATATTTAAACAGTGGTGTAAACTACTTAACCTGTAATGGAAATACATTTGATTATGAGGTTAGAAATTCTAGTGGTGATACCGTAAGAATTGGAACATATACGAAAATTGGTTTTGGTCCCACTGCATACAGTTTAAATATTCCTTCTGACGGTTATTATTATGTAAAAATTACTGGTATATTATCAACCTCAAATAGCTATCTGTTTTTGATTGGAAGTCCGACATATTCTGTATCAAGCGGTGTGATAAGTTGTGCAGAAGGAACTATTTCTATGACTTCTGGTGGGGGTAGTCAAACTGGTCATTTTTACGGAAACTCCGTATCATTTCCTGAAGATGCTATTGTGTACTCTGTGCAAATGAATGGTGTACGAACAACTTCTGTGAGCTCTATCCAATTAAGTAATGCTTCAAGTGGGAATAGTATCAATTTGAATACATACACTTGGGATAAGAGTGGTTTGGTTGGACTAAATATGCCTGCCTCTGCTACGTGGACTGCCGTATTTGGCTATAATAAGGTTACAACATTTACACCGTCCTTGAGAGTTAATTATGTATATCCTGTATATTCCACTATGGTAGACTAATACTATCATTATATTTCATGATCCCGGATTCAATTATGAACATGTCACACTAATGGCTTAAAATTTGCATTTTATAGGCGACTGTACATAATTGATTCCGGGTGTTTTAGTTATATATGTACTCTGCCGATATATATTTATGAAAAAGCTCATTTTTATTGTAATTTAGTAATCAATTAGAGGAGGATGATGATATGAGAATATCAGGTGTGAATTTTTATAAAAATGTTTTTAATTCAGAATCAAAAAAAAGAAATCGGCTAAATAATAATTCTGGTATAAAAAAGGATAAATACATCCATTCGGATATTTCTGTGCTGCAGACATATAATAAGCATCAACTGAACGCTAAAAAATGTCCTGACTCGGTTCTGGATATGATCAATTTTGAAACATTGGATCTCTTTAAGCAAGGGAGAGATAAAGAACACAGCATAATTGTTGGAAATACGGAGTATCTCAAGAAGGATCTTCCCAAAGTAGATTACGGAAGATGTAGCGAAATAAAAGCAGTAAACAATAAAGTTGTGTTTGATAACAAGCTTTATTATGGATACCAGGACAAGAGTGGGAATAAACATGTTTTTGCTTGTTTGAATAATAGATTGGAACAACCATATTCTGATCTCATATCCGGCAGACAGAATAATGATAGTTTTCAGATTTGCAAGTTCTGGAATATGTTGTCTAAAGATGGGACGTACCTTGGCATGTATTATTCAAATGAAAAGCAGAAACAGATGTTGAATGATGCAGGTATTACACAGGGATTTTTTTCTGTACAGATTGGAGATAATAAGCAAGATTATTACTATTCAAATGGAAACGCAGGCGTTGCTGTAAGGCGGTTTGAGTATGATGCAACGTATGATATGTTCGTGAAGCGTGGAACGGCATTATTTAATGAGTATGAGGTGGGTTCTATTTTTAAAATCGGAGGAAAAGAATATATTTTAAATGAACAACGAAAATTGGATATCCCTTATGGTGAAGATATTTTTGATATAGAGTTGCCGAAAAAAGAAGTTGAATGACACAAGGAAGGCCTTAATATAAATGGACATTTTATTAAATATTTGATTTGCTTAAAAATACATAGGTTTGATAGCATTCTGAGCATTTAGTTTCAGACAAGATGGATGGGATATGGAACAGGACACTAATATATAACTATAACATGGCAGTATAGAACAACAAAAGTATTATAGGTAATTGCGAACGAGCTTAGCGAGTTTCGCAATTACCTAACTGATTTTATCAATGATATTTCGCAATAGCCAGCAATGAACGCTTGCATTGCGCAAGACGTTACATTATCTTCTGAAACATATAGCGCACCTTGTCCAGGCAGCTGTTTGGACGGCGGGGCTGGATGACTGGCTTGCCGACAGCGGCCTGATACCCTTTCAGTTCTGTAAGGCATACGCTCTGCCCGTTGGTGTAAAAGGCCAGATCAGTACGGTATGCCTGTATACAGCGGGCGGGAATCTC
>JAFOIV010000045.1 GCA_017420535.1 Eubacterium sp.
TAGCGCTTCGGATGCCCTTACCTCCCTGGGAGTTATCCAAACATTAAAACACGCCAAAAATAATGCCACTACTAAAGTGACTGCAACCAACCTACATTTTTTCATTTTATTTTCCCCATAAATAATTAAATTATTGCATATGTGGGATGCGTTTTGAAAACGTTTCCATTCAATATGCAGAATCATGTTAACACCGCGGATAATCTCTGTCAATTTTCCTTTAGAAAAAAATTCCCCCAAAAGGCTAATTTTTAGCCCGCTGGAGGAATTTCTTGAGTGTACTCTTTATTTTGTCGTCCGTTTTTTCTATATCTCCTCAACATACCCTACATAATCCAGGGTGTTAAGTTTTCTTATCAGTTCTTTATGTGATGTTTTTGTATCAAAATCAAGATCTACAATTAAGGCCGCATGACTTGGCTGAAGAGTCTTCTCTTTACTCTTTGTCATACTGCTTAAAGTTATTCCCTGATCTTCAATCCATTTATTAAGCATTTTTACACCGCCATTTTTATCTACTTCAATGTAAAGGCTTACATACTTGCTGTATTCTTCTACGACTTTACTAAGATTAATAAGAACCACATTAGATATCATCACAAGGCAAAAACATGTGATCCCGATAATGAGATAACCGCCACCAATAGCCATTCCCATGCAGGCAGTAACCCATAATGTTGCGGCAGTAGTAAGACCTTTGATCTGTTTTCTGCCTGTTACAAGAATTGTTCCGGCTCCGAGAAATCCTATTCCACTTACAACCCCGGCAGGAATTCGGCTTACATCAGCACTAAGCCCCGGCTCCATAGCAAGAAAGATATTAAGTGACGTAGCTATGGCTGATCCTAGACTTACCAGCGCAAATGTTTTTATTCCTGCGCTGTGTCTCTTAACAACTCTCTCCCAGCCTATCAGACTTCCAAAGAGAGTAGCTATGACAAGTCTTAGAGCAACTGCAACATCTATAGGACTTTCTAAAAATTTAATAGCTTCCCCAATACTCATTGCCATCCTCTCCTCTCTGCTAGTTATTTAAAATGATCTCCAATATATATCTTTATTATATCATGACACAGATGTCTTTTGACTCCTTTTTTGCTATCGGTATCATTTCATTTTTGATGACTTTATAAGGCATAGAGAGTATTTTCTTCAAAATTAAGGAAAGCTGTATCTCCTACTTTGTAAATCTTTTTATTCTTAGGATTATATTCCTGAATCTTAACAAGACTATTCCCTACCTGAACATGATAGTCCTGATAAGCACCCATGAAGCAGGAATATCTTACGATTCCCTTGATATCACCTTTATCGCCAAGGAATGCTGCTTCTGGTCTAAGAACTACGCTGCAGTCTGCCCCCTTTGAAAGACTTCCTGTGTCGCATTTGATATCAACACCTGCAACCTCAACAATATCTCTATCCTTAACTTTAGCCTCAAGGAAATTGGCTTCACCGATAAAATCAGCAACAAACTTATTGTTTGGATAATAGTATGCTTCCTGTGGAGTTGAAATCTGCTCCACAAGTCCGCCCTTCATTATTATTACCTTATCAGAAATAGCCATAGCCTCACTCTGATCATGAGTTACATAAACTGCTGTGATTCCAGCTTCCTGCTGAATTCTTCTTATCTCAGTACGCATGGATACACGAAGCTTTGCATCAAGATTTGATAATGGCTCATCAAAAAGAAGTACTCCCGGCTCAATGACAAGAGCTCTTGCAAGTGCAACTCTCTGCTGCTGACCAC
Source organism: Eubacterium sp. (assembly GCA_017420535.1). Classification (GTDB taxonomy): domain Bacteria; phylum Bacillota; class Clostridia; order Lachnospirales; family Lachnospiraceae; genus Eubacterium_Q. The sequence goes on from JAFOIV010000045.1 coordinate 1,754, forward strand.
CAGATAACTGGTTTGTCATTCGGTTCTCCATACCCTCAAGACCCACAAGTCCAAGAATATTTGTAACCTTCTTTTTTATGGTCTCTTTATCCATATTGCGAAGTTTAAGTCCATATGCAACATTATCGAAAATGTTGTAATGAGGAAGAAGCGCATAGCTTTGGAATACCATTGCTGTATCTCTCTTATTAGGAGTGAGAGCATTTATAGGTTCATCTCCAAGATAGATCTCTCCTTCATCCGGGCTTTCAAATCCTGCAATCATACGAAGTGTAGTAGTTTTTCCACATCCGGAAGGTCCAAGAAGAGTAACGAAGCTTCCTGGTTCAATGGTGATATTTGCATCATTTACTGCATAGAAATTCTTTCCGGTTTTAGGATCTTTATATATTTTTGAAATGTGCTCGAGGCGAACACCTTTTTTCTCTTTAGCCATTTTTATTCTCCATCCTTCCTTGTCTTTACTTTTCTGCTTGTTCCAAAATGTTTAATAAGCAGATTCATGATAAGTACTGCTGTATATGTGATAGCGATAAGGATCGACGCAAAGGCACATGCAATGCCGAAAGATCCTTTCTCTGCAAATTCATTTATCTGTACTGTAATAAGCAGATATGAAGGTGTTACCAGCAAGATGATGGCACTGATAGCAGTTATGCTTCGTACGAAAGAAGTTATAAATCCGCTAAGGAAGCTGTCCTTGATAAGTGGAAGAGTAACTGTCATAAATACTCTAAAACTGTCAGCTCCCATGTCATATGCTGATTCTTCAATACTCTTATCGATCTGGCGAAGTGCTGAAATACCACTTCTTGTACCTGTTGGAAGGCTTCTTACAATGAATACAATAACAAGGATTGTTCCTGTGCCATAAAGTCCCTGAAGGAATCCTGTGCCAAACATTCCACTGGCAAAGCCTCTGATATAACCAATACCAAGAACTGTTCCTGGAACCGCCATGGCAAGCATTGATACTGCTTCTATATATCCCTTTGCTTTAAATTTTCTCTTAACTACAAGATAAGAAATTATCATTGATAAAAGTGCAGTTATAGGTGCTGAAATAAATGATAATATGAAGCTGTCCTTAAATGCCTTAAAGCCTTTATATCTTGTAAATACAAGCTTGAACCACTTTGTAGTCAGATGGAAATCACGTCCCCAGGTCTTGAAACAAGCTCCAAAAGGAACACAAATATACATGATGATTACAAACAACGCAAATGCTGAGCAAAGGATTGTAAGAGGCACTGTAACGCTCTTATCTCTTATCAGCATACGCTCTCTTGAAGCTTTACCTGAAAGAGTTGCCGTACTCTTTGCCTCAAGATAATATTTCTGAACCACAAACATAAGAAGTGTGATAGTAAGAAGAACTACAGCCATGGCTGCTGCTCCCTGTTTATCATATGCTCCTGTGATCTGAAGATATATAGTTGTTGCAAGAGTGTCATAGGATCCACCGATGATCATAGGATTTGCAAAGTCTGCGATAGATTCTATAAATGTTACCAGGAAGGCATTTCCAAGTCCCGGAAGGATCAGCGGAAATGTAACTGTCATAAATACCTTAAATCTAGAAGCCCCCATATCTCTTGCTGCTTCTTCAAGTGATGGATCTATATTCTTAAGCAGTCCCTTAAGCATCATGTAGCACACCGGGAAGAATGTAAGAGTCTGAACTATAGCGATTCCCCAGAAACCATAGACACTGTTATCATAAATATGAAATACATATCTTGTTATGATACCTGATTTACCAAAGAGCATTATCATTGAAAGTGAAAGTACAAATGGTGGTGATACAACCGGAAGCATTGATACCACCTTAAACAGACCACTCATAAATCTTGTGCGGAGCTTTACATACACTTCCACATAAGCAAATAAAAGTCCTATAAGTGTGGATACAATACCAACTACAAAACCAACTTTTAATGTATTTCCGATGGCTCTTCTAAAATTGGGAAGTCCAAAGATCCTCTTAAATGTTGCAAATGTAATCCCTGATTCAGATACAAAGCTATCTACTAAAAGTATCGCCAGGGGATATAAAATAAATACAGTCAAAAAAACAACCAGAAGCACAATGGTGGAAACAAGTATTGGATCAGCCATAAGCTTCTTTTTGTCAAGGCTGGCACTTTGACTTTTTGCCATATTTAATGTCCTCCTACTTTTATTAATGATAAAAATGAAGCGGATGCTGCCTCACATCCGCCTCTGAGAAAATTTAAGTTTTATTCTGTCTTGAAACGATCGTCAGCAGCGCTGCCTAAAGCTGTCATAACTTCTTCAATATACTTTTCTGTATTTGTCTTAGCATCTTCAAAGTCATAATTCATTACATTTTCTGGATCAAGTCCGAACTGCTCTGCAACTTCTGGCTGTTTAGCATTGTCGATAACTAAGAACTGATATGAGCCATTTGCTGCTGCAAGTTCTACACAATCAGGGCTGAGTGCATATTCGATCCAAAGCTTTGCTGCATTTGGATGTGCACATCCCTTGAAGATTGCTGTTGCACCGATTTCGTATGATGTACCGGTTGATGGAATGATAAGATCAATGTTGTCATAACCATTGTCAACGATCTGAGCAAGTCCATCGTGGAGGAAACCAATACCAACTATACATTCACCAGTTCCAACATTCTTTGATGGACCTGAACCAGATTTTGTATAAACTTCAATATTCTTATCAAGATCAACAAGATACTTGATACCTTCGTCATGTCCATATTTCTGGATCATTGTATTAATAACTAACTTTGCTGTTCCTGCTGTGTTATAGTTTGAAAGCCAGACAAGTCCCTTATACTTAGGATCAAGAAGGTCCTGCCAATCCTTAGGAGAATCAACTCCCATACGCTGAAGTTCTTCCTTATTTACCATAAATCCAAGGATTCCCTTGTAGATTCCATACCAGTTACCATCTTTGTCTCTATAATTGTCATTAATAAGGTGGCTGGCATTCTGTGCCTCATATGGCTCAAGAAGTCCTTTAGATGCTGCTACATTGTAAGGATCTGTTGTTCCACCGAACCAAATGTCACCTGATGGATTCCCATTTTCTTCTTCAATCTTACTCTGTACCTCACCTGTTGAAAGACGCTGATACTGAACCTTGATTCCATACATTTCCTGGAAATGTTCGCAAGCTGCTGCAAGATATTCTTCTTCACAAGAACCATATACAACCAGCTCTCCCTCAGCCTTTGCCGCCTCAACCAGTGCGTCCATGTCATTTTTTTCTTCTGTTGCTGCTTTTGTATTATCCTCTTCTGGCTTTGTTGCCTCAGTTTTTGTTGTCTTATCTTCTACAGGATCCTTTGCTGCTCCCCCGCAACCTATAAGACTTGCTGTCATAAGACCAGCCAAGATAAGAGCCAGTCTCTTTTTCATTGTCATCTTCATAATCCTTCTCCTTTCATAATGAGCGAACCTTTTGATAAGATGATGATAAAAAAAATCACAAAATCTCTATACCTATTTTTCTGTTTAATTGTCCGATTTTCTGAACACAAAAA
>JAFOIV010000046.1 GCA_017420535.1 Eubacterium sp.
GATCTTACCTTATCTCCTATACGAAGCTCTGAAGCATATCTAAAGCCATAACCTACCACATAAAATGGATGTCTTACTGTGGTATCTATTGTCTCTTTATCATTTTCATTAGATACAGTTACATGAACAAGAGTCTCGGTTTCATTTTCAAAGGTCTGCTTTACTTCTTTTAGACCTTCTTCTCCTGTGAGAGGATCATATGACCATACAATATCGCCGGCCTTTATTTCTTCAATGTTTTTATCACCGTCCTCAGTCTTTACTTTGGTTCCGGCCACAAAACACTGTCTTACCATTCCTACTGCTGAACCTACGGCAAAACCAACACCACCGGCAAGTCCTGCTAGTCCCTGGAAAAAATTGCAAAGTACGTGGGCATAATCTAAAGGGCTTCCTCCCGAAAACATAAGATCAACAAACTGAAGAGCCGAATCCCTGATCATAGTATAAGATTTAGAAATAATACTGAGACCATATCCAGCAAAAACTGTTCCAGCTATATATTTTAAAGCCTTTGGAATTTTACATGCGTTATTTATATAAGTCTTAAATCCGCCCGTTATTATGGCACTCAGAAGTGATTTACCAAGCGCTGAAAAATCACCTGTAGCATACGATAATCCAATGTCACATATAGTAGCTATTGCGCCAACAGGTCCTGGTATCATTGCTGCTGTTCTGAGAATATCATGTGCCAGATTTACGTAAGGCTGTAAAATCTTTCTTGGTGAAAGTCCAAATGGATCATTATAATTTACCGGATTTCCCTCAACATAAGCATATCTGTTAAGACTTTGGCTAGAGACTATATTCCCTTCAAGTATATCCTGATTAATGAAACGCTTGATATCAGTATTATAATATCTCTGTAAATCTGCAGCAATCCGCTGTTATCAGTTATTCTTTTTTAATGAAAATATAATAAAGGCCGAAAGCATTGATTCATCTTGCCTCCAGCCTTAAGTTGATTATATTGGCATCATAAACTTTATATTTACAGTATCCTAACGTGACTCCAATATCTTTATATACTTTTTATCAACAGCATAGTAGCTCACACCTATGCAAGGTTGAATATTCCCATCTATGATGTCAGTCTTTAGACAGGCAAAATGTACTAATTCAGGTAACTCTTTAATAAATTCTATGCTTTTTATCTTTCCACAATTAAATATTTTTATAGTCTTTAACTGTTTATTATTCTTTAATATTTCATAATCAGTTATTTTTTTGCACGCTTCAAAATCAATATCCACAAGACTTTTTATTTTATCAATTGTTTCTATATTAGAAAGCTTTTTTAAGTAATAAAATCTTGCGCTAGTTAACTTAGACATTATATCAATCCCATCTAATGACTCAATCGATGATTTTACGAGCATAAGTGACCTCAATTCATTAAATATACATAATTCCTTTAATGATTTACTCTTAGATTTATAGTTATCTAATCGTAGCTTTTTTAGATGAACTAGAGAAGTAAGATTTATATAATTCTTATTCCAAGTACCTAAAAAAGATTCAAGTTTTTGAAAATAGGAAAGATCTACTATACAATCAATATCTTGAAGTATAATTTCCTTTAAATTTCTAAGTTCATATAATCCATCTACCTTATTAATTAGTTGACTGTTAATATTTATACTCGATATATTCGGGCACTCTTTTAAAAAATCCAAATTATTGAGATCATAATATAAGTCACAAATATAAATATTTGATATACAATTATTTCTTATGAATTGAACACATTCTGAAAGCTTGTTACTTTCTATGGTCATCATATCACCATTGAATTTAAATTGATTTGTATGGTTACCCATTAATTCTTACCCTTCTTTTTAGATCTATTCTCTAATATTTTTTTACCCGGACTTTCAATAGCATTGTAATTGTTTTCATTTTGAGGACCACCTATTTCTTTAAGTTTTAAATATTCAGCTACAAATGCATCAGCATCTGTAGCTGCAGGTTCCCAAACCTTACTTACAACAGGATCATTATTTATCTCTGATCTATATTTAGCTGATTGCTCCATCCTGCTTTTGGGACCTTTTCCGACATATTTTTTTCCACTTTTAAAAGTAATTATATATGAACCTGGTTGCTTTTTTGATTTACTTCCACCAGTAGATGCACTTGTACCTACACCAGTACTTAAGCTACTTGTATCCTGTTTATCAGTATTTGTATCTTCAGTAGTGTTTGGAGTGCCTGTTCCACAGCCATCATTATGTACCAGTATTCCGCTCTCTGATACAAAATACGTATGCCAGTCTTCTACTTCGAAGTTATAGATCTTTACTGGTTCGTCCAAGTCTTCGATTTCTACGGATGTTACCTCGTAGATATCTCCGCTTACAGAAAGAACTTTATCGCCAACACGAAGCTCTGAAGCAAATCTAAAGCCGTATCCTACCACATAAAATGGATGTCTTACTGTGGTATCTATTGTCTCTTTATCATTTTCATTAGATACAGTTACATGAACAAGAGTCTCTGTTTCGTTTTCAAAGGTCTGCTTTACTTCTTTTAGGCCTGTTTCTCCTGTAACAGGATCATATGCCCACACGAGGTCGCCTTCTTCGATGTCTTCAATGTTTTTATCACCGTCCTCAGTCTTTACCTTGGTACCGGCTACAAAACACTGTCTTACCATTCCCACTGCAGATCCTACTGACAATTTAACACCACCAGAAAGTAAACCTACTCCCTGGACACCTGTGCTTATCTCATGGATGTAATCAAATATACTTCCTCCATTATAAATCAAATCAACCAGATTAAGAGCTGACTGCTTGATCATA
>JAFOIV010000006.1 GCA_017420535.1 Eubacterium sp.
GAAGATACATCCGATATTTGTCTTACCAACAGTTCTTGGTCCAAGAGAAGCTGGGTCTGGAAGAAGAGCTTTAAGGAACTGTATAGGAACGATCTCTGTTCCATTGTAGTTAATAGGCTCTGTTGAAAGCATTCCAACATCTTCAAGGCATCTCATATGATCAAGATAGCTCTGTCCAAATGTCATAAAGAATCTGATTCTCTTTACTTCAGGCATATTACGTCCAAGAGCTTCGATCTCTTCATGGTGAAGAAGGTACATATCCTTTTCTCCCACCTGATCGAAGTTATATTTTCTATGAATGCTCATGGCAGGAATTTCTACCCACTTACCATTTTCAAGGTATGAACCAGGAGCTGATACTTCTCTTAAATTGATCTCTGGATTAAAGTTTGTTGCAAATGCATATCCATGGTCTCCGCCATTACAGTCAAGGATATCGATGGTATCAATCTCATCAAAATAATGCTTCTTTGCATATGCAGCAAATACGCTGGTTACACCTGGATCGAAACCTGTTCCAAGGATAGCTGTAAGACCAGCTTTTTCAAACTTCTCCTTATAAGCCCACTGCCATGAATAGTCGAAGTATGCAGAGAAACCAAGTTCCTTGCATCTCTTGTCATAGACCTTTCTCCATTCAGGGTCATCAATATTTTCAGGCTCATAGTTTGCTGTATCTACATAATGAACTCCCGCATTAAGGCAGGCATCCATAATAGTAAGATCCTGATAAGGAAGAGCTACATTTAAAACCATGTCTGGAGCGTAATCCTTAATAAGAGCTGTTAATTCATCTACATTATCAGCATCAACTTTTGCTGTTACGATGCGAGTCTTTGAACCCTCAGCTTCAATCTTCTTCTTTAAATCATCGCACTTTGAAACTGTACGGCTGGCGATCATCATATCTGTAAAGATTTCATCTAACTTTGCGATCTTTTGTATTGCTACCTGAGCTACACCTCCGCAGCCTATAACCATAACTTTGCTCATATCTATTTTTCCTCCTCTGAAAGAATATCCTCTACGTATTTTGGAAGCATAAATGCTCCCCTATGAAGATTGGTAGTATAATACCAGGTCTTTAATTTTCTCTCATTCCACTTAGCCGGATTAAAATCCTTAAGGGGATGATATTTTTTGGATGCAAAACCAAACATCCAGTATCCTGCAGGACAGGTTGGGATACTAGCCTGATATACCCTGCTTATTGGAAATGATCTAAACACCTTTCTATGCATGGCACGGAACGCTGCCTCATCCTCATCATAGAATGGACTGCCGTGCTGATATACCATGATTCCGTCTTCATGAAGAGCTTTAAAACAGCTTCCATAAAACTCTCTGGTAAAAAGACCTTCTGTATGTCCAAAAGGATCAGTAGAATCATTTATTATAAGATCATATTTATCCTGGCATCTTCTAAGGAATCTAAGGCCGTCCATATTTGTTATATGAACCCTGTCATCATCAAATCCCTTTGCTGTCTCCGGGAAGAATTCCTTTGAAACCTTAACGAACATCTCATCCTGCTCAACTACATCGATGTTTTCGATTTCCGGATACATGGTAAGAACCTTAGCCACGCCTCCGTCACCACCACCGATGATAAGAACATTTTTTACATTAGGGTGTACTGCCATAGGCACATGTACCACCATTTCGTTATAGATAAATTCATCAGCATCCGAGAAAATGATTTCTCCATCCAGTACGATTATCTTTCCATATTCCGGAGTCTTAAATACATCTATCCTCTGGTAATCGCTCTGGCCTGAATATAACTGCTTTTCTACACGTACCTGGTGTCTTACATTATCAGTATCTGATTGTGAAAACCAAATTTCCATCAGCTGCCTCCTTATACCATAACATCTATCATCATACACTCAGGATCTCTTGTTCCCATTAATGAACAACCTTTTTCTCTTGAGTAGTCAATATATTCTATTATTTCTTCTGTGATCAGCTCTCCCGGAGTAAGAATAGGAATTCCCGGTGGATAACACATTACCAGTTCTCCGCTTACCCGACCTGCAGCTTCTCTAACAGGAACAGATATCTTGCTTCCATAAAATGCCTCTTTTGGCGAAAGTTTTAATTCCGGCTGGATAAATTCGCCGCAATAAAGGTCATTTTTGTCCTTCTCATATACACGCTTAATGTCTTCTAACGCTCCAACAAGTCGTTCAATATCCTGCATTCTGTCACCAATAGAGATATATGCAAGGATATTTCCTATATCGCCAAACTCAATCTGTATATCATATTCATCCCGAAGGATATCATATACTTCAATACCTGTAAGACCTATGCCCTGAGTATAGACAGAAAGCTTAGTAACATCGAAATCATATACACTGTCACCGTCAATAAGTTCACGGCCATAAGCATAATAACCGCCAAGATCATTTATTTCTTCTCTTGCATATTCCGCCATACGGGTAACCTTGCTGAAAGCTTCTCTTCCATGCAGCGCCAGGTTTCTTCTTGAGATATCAAGGCTTGAAATGAGAAGGTACGAAGCACTTGTAGTCTGGGTAAGATTAATAATGGACTGCATGTATTCTCCGTCTACATTAGGCCCTGTAAGAAGTATGGAGCTCTGAGTCAGACTTCCTCCTGATTTATGCATTGAAACAGCAGCCATATCCGCGCCAGCTTCCATACCTGAAACAGGAAGTCCTTCTCCAAAATAAAGATGAGTTCCATGAGCTTCATCTACAAGAGCTTTCATTCCTGCCTTATGAGCCATATCAACTAATTTCTTTAAGTCCGATGCGATTCCATAATAAGTAGGATTATTTATAAATATAGCCTTAGCATTTGGATGTTCCTTAATTGCTTTTTCAACTTCGTGAGCTTCCATACCTGTTGCGATACCTATTTCCGGATTGACCTTAACCGGCACATAAACAGGGATACCGCCGCAAAGAACCAGGGCGTTTATTACGCTCTTATGTACATTTCTTGGAAGGATTATCTCATCGCCATCTCTAATGGTTGCAAGGACCATGCACTGAACTGCCGATGTTGTTCCATTTACCATAAAGAAAGCTCTATCTGCTCCGAACGCATCGGCTGTAAGATTCTCCGCTTCCCTTATAACAGAAACAGGATGACTAAGGTTATCCAGCATCTTCATGGAATTAACATCCACTCCGACACATTTTTCTCCTAAGAAATCCAGGAGTTCTGTATTTCCTCTACCTCTTTTATGTCCAGGAACATCAAATGGTACTACTCTTCTTTTTCTAAGTTCTATCAGCGCATCATAAACCGGCGCCAACTGCTGTCTTACAATATTCATGTCATCTCACCCACTGATTAATTTCTATTTGCAACATTTGACCGGGTTGCTTAAGAGTTCTTTTACTTAGCCGTAAAATACCATAAGCCTTATATTTTCAAGCTTTATCGCTTTCTTTCCAGCAAAAAAATAAAGCCAGAACGCGAAATGGCATCCTGGCAACATAGTCATTCTTATTTAAAGATTTTCTGCTTTTATTCGGAGAAATCACGAAATATTTTGCAAATTATCTAACGAAATTTGACCATTTAGCAGGATTCATTCCTGAAAATTTAAGTTCTCCTGATTATCTTAGTTTTAAGAATATCAGGACCGGCCTCTCACTTTCTCGTGCCGCCGGCTACTCAATCAATGTCGCTTTGCAAAACATTCCTGTCTGCTCACTTATTTCAAAATATAGCATTGTTTTAATTGATGTGTCAACTGTAAAATCACCTCTTAATGATATACAATATTGTTCGCCGAATAGTCATATTTTAAATAGTGATAAATGGTCATTTTTTTGCTAAAATTGGGTTAAATCTTATTGTTTTTATTAAAGTAAATATGTAAAATATCTCAGAATACTAAATTTGATTTTTTAGTTTCTCGAAAGACTACAGACAATAATTTATGAGGAGAAGACTATATGACAAAACATCAAAAACAGTTAATCGCAGTTCTGTCTACGGTATTACTTTCAGGTGAGGTAATAGGTCTCATCATTTCAGTAATTAACCAATTAAAAAAGGGAAATCCTTGGTACTATGTATTTAAAGCTTATACTCAGGATTCAAATATCATTTCTATGTTTAGTGCATTTGTACTTTTATTAGCAACTATTAAAGCAATCAGATCAGAATCAGAGATTTCTCATAAAGCTCTTGTATTCCGTTATGTGACTACATGTCTTACAACAGTTACTTTCCTTATAGTACTTGTTGTACTTATGCCAAATAAAGATCCTGAAGTTGGTGGTTTCATGCACAACTTCTTTTCTGGATCACTTTTCTGGTATCATGGTTTCTGCCCAATCCTTGCTCTTCTTATGTTCCTTTTCTTTGAAGGTAAACATGACCTTAGAGCAGGAAGTATAATACTTGCAATAATCCCAACTTTCTTATATGCGATAGTATGGGTTTCACTTGTTGCTTTTAATATCGTTCCGGACGAAGATGCACCATATCCATTCCTTAGAGTACATCAGCAGTCAGTTAGCACATCAGTTATGTGGTGCTGCATCATCCTTGGTGTAGCTGCCGTTGTTGCAACAGTTTTATACTTTATCGGAAGAGAAAAAAGTATTTCTAAAAATGAAACAACAGAAGAGTAATTATTAATAACGAACTAACGCCAAAATATATAGATGCGAAAAAACACCTCCAGCGGGCTAAACATTGCCCTTTGGAGGTGTTTTTTACATTCTTATTTTTTAACTATTTACTTAGTTGGATTTACCCCCATCCTGACAATTACTTTCTTTTGATCATCATCAGAAATTTTTAAGAGAAAACACCCTTTAATACCTATTCATAACCCCATTTTTTCTTACTGACCTGTAATTAATTGAATATATGAAAAGTCCTAATATAAGTATAAAAACATTTGATAAAACTACATATATAGTATCAAATAAAGAGAAGCTATTTCCTCTTGAAATTTTTTGAGCCAATGAAATCTGAAATACATAAGGGATCCATTTAATCTTATCAAAAAAGCTGCCCATGTTAGCAAAAGGAATAACCGCCCCAGAAATAAGAAGCAGGCCATATGAAATTATGCTTTCAAATGATGCTGTCTTTGTAAATATCATAGTAATGCCTGAAAGAGCCATACCTATTCCAGCAAATCCAATGATAGACACTAAGAAAATAAGCATTGTCTGCCATGGTATCAATATCTTATAATGCATAGTCACTACAACGATAAGATATAAAACTGCAAATTTAATCAATGATACCAGAAACATAAGTAATGTCCTTATGATAAGTATCATTTGTGATGACGCCGGTTTTATAAAAAGCTGTTCTATAGTTCCTACCTGTTTTTCAAATGAAATGCTGACTGATGCCTCTGAAATGATATATGATGCTATCATCCAAAAAGCATAACCCACATAGAATTCGTCAATTGTAATATTCTTTGTTCCAAAACCAACTATAAATCCAACAAACAGTAAATATTTTACTGTTATATCGACTATATGATCCGGATAATAATTTTTAATCTCTAAGAGAGCCTTTTTTGTTTCCGCCTTTAAAACCTTCACTTTTCTTTCTCCTTATAATTTAATAAGATTTCTTCTAGTGAACAAATATCCTTCTGGAATAGTATTATTTCATTGCCTTCCTCACGCAAGACGTCAAATACGTTAAGAGCCTCATTATAATCATAATTATTTAAACAGATATCTGTATAATCATCTTTAATGGTACATTCGTAATCTTTACTTTGCCCTTTAACTTCTCCTTTAACACGAATGAGATATTTTTCCCGGCTATATGCTTCTTTAAATTCCATTACTCTTCCATCAAATTTTGTTACGCCATCCTGAAGTAACACCAACCGATCAGCCATATTATCGATCACATCAAGCTGATGTGAAGTTACAAGAAATGTAATCTTTTCATTTTTTGCAAGTAGACGTAATGCATCTACAAGATCATTCTTAGACTTAACGTCAAGTCCGAGAGTAGGCTCATCTAAAAGCATAACCTTTGGATGCCCTAAAAGAGCAATTATTATAGCAACCTTTTGCTGCATGCCACGTGACATTTCACTGACCATCTTATCCTTATCATCATATAGATTTAATAATTTAAGATACTTTTCACTCTCTTTTACTATCTCTTTATCTCCGAGCCCTTTTAAACGTCCGAAATATTTTATATTTTCTTCTGCTGACATATACCAATAAAGATTTCTATTTCCCTCTAGCACAGCACTGAAATCTTTATAGAATGATCGTCTCTTGATAGAACGTATTACCTTATCATTATAAAAGATATCCCCGTCTTCATACTCCAGCAGGCGAAGGATACACTTTAACATTGTTGTTTTCCCCGAGCCGTTATCCCCTAAGATTGCAACTATCTCTCCATCAGCAGCAGAAAAAGAGGCCCCCTTTAAAACAGGCTTTCCCTTTTTCCCATATTTTTTTTGTAAATCACGTAGCTCAATCACTTTA
>JAFOIV010000047.1 GCA_017420535.1 Eubacterium sp.
AATCAGAGATAGAAAGATTTATAAAGTATTATAATGAGCAACGAATAAAAGAAAAGTTAGGATGGATGAGTCCTGTTCAATACAGGCTCCATCTCTTAGCTGCATAAAGAAAACGAGACGACCGAAGTCGTCTCGTAAAAAGTCTAACTTTAAGGGGTCACCTCAATCCAGCGATTACTTATATGCTTCTTCCAATTGAAGACATTGAAGAGGTGGAAGGTAAGTTTGATGTGGTAATAAGCTCGCTCGCATTTCATTATGTTGAGGATTTTGAGGGAGTGGTTAAAAAAATTTATGACAAGCTAGATACGGATGGGAGTTTTATCTTTTCACAGGAAAATCCCATTAATACAGCCTATTGCGGTGGAATTCCTCGTTGGACTAAAGATGAAAATGGAAAGAAAATCTATGTTAATCTAGCCAACTATGCTAGGGAGGGAGAACGTGAGTCTGAGTGGTTTGTTGAAGGAATAAAGAAATATCATCGCATGTTCTCAACCATCATCAATTCCCTAACTGAAAATGGGTTCATTATAGAAAAGATGATAGAGCCTATCCCTACTGACGAGATATTAGAGAGGTTTCCTGACCAGGAAGATCTTTTTCATAAGCCAGATTTCCTTTTGATTAAGGCGAAAAAGTGAATTTCAGGATAATAAAATAATTTCGGGTTTGTCGGTATATGTCGATAATGAGTTATATTGGAAGATAATCTTCCTACTGTATGAAACGGCAAATCACGGCATCAGTAGTATGATACCGCCCCGTTTACACCTTTTAAGGTGAACTAACCGACGAAAACATGGTTACCGCGATTATCTGCTATATGTGGATAATCGCGGATTTTTATAAATAGCAAAAACGGAAATACTATTATGATGATAGAAGACTAAGATTGGTGTGTAGCTACGAAATATCACAGAAAGGAGGAAACTGCGTATGGTCAGGGAGATGATCCAGAAAACATTGGATTATGTTGATAGCAACATAAAAGAAGACATTACTGCGGAAGAACTAGCTGAAGTTGCGGGATATTCCGTTTTTCACTTTTACAGATTGTTCCAATCAGCTGTTGGAATACCGGTTATGCAGTACGTTTTAAGGAGAAAGCTCTTGTATGTTATCTATGAGATAGGCTTGGAACGAAAGAAAAACGAAGTGGTTTACGAGTATGGTTTCGAAACATATTCGGGCTTCTATAGAGCTTTTATACGCGAGATCGGATATACGCCGGCGCAGTACCTCCGGGAATATAAGGCAAAAAGACCTTATAAGATTAATATTATTCAGGAGGAACACATCATGGTCAGTAACAAGTTGATATCGGAAGCGCTGGTAAATTGGGAACTTCAGGATGAGAAAGTGTCGGATGTCGTCTTTCCGGAGACTGGAGAGATCAGCGATTCTGCAAAGTATGTAGGAAGCAATATGGTGATTAAGTATACGTCAAATCTTGGCTCGGTGAAGAAGGCAACCCAGATTTCCAAAGCGCTTAACAGTGTTGGACTTACTGCTCCGTCGGTTATTCCGACTACAGATGAAAAAGAATATGTTACAGTCGGAGAACTATACTTTACGCTTACCCAAAAGGTTGAAGGCGAGAGAGTTATGGCGAGCGGGCTTTATCTAGACGATTATAAAGAAAAAGCACGTTTTATCGGGGAAATTGTTGGGCAATTGGATCTTGCGCTTGCCAAGATAGACACGATTGCGGATGAAGCGGACTTAGGAAAGAGTGTCAGGGAGTGGGCGGTCCCGGCCTTGAATGGTAAAATCGATATGAATCCGGAAGCTATGGAGAAATATGCAGCGCAGTTTTGTGATCTCTATAGGGATTTACCGCGCCAGGTGATTCATAGGGATCCGAATCCGAGCAATATTATCCTGGCGAAGGACAAGTGGGGATTTATTGATTTTGAACTAAGCGAGGAAAACGCCCGGATATTTGATCCATGTTATGCGGCAACAGCCATACTGTCAGAGTCTTTTGAAGAAGAAAACGAAGATAAGTTACTTACCTGGGTAGAAGTCATGAAAGAGATCATGTACGGATATGACAGTGTTGTAAAATTGACAGATGCGGAAAAGAAGGCTATTCCATATATGATATTGGCAAATCAATTTGTTTCCACAGCTTTCTTTGCAGGAAAAGATAAATACGAGGAACTGTACAGGACTAACAAGGTAATTACTGAATGGATTGGCAGGAATATGGAAAAACTGTGTATATCCTAAGTAGAAGCTAAAGGAATACGTAGAGGTATTGACACTAACAGCTGATGAAGAAATTCATCGGCTGTTTTTTATGTGAATCATAGTGAAACTAACAATATGTTAAGTAATGTCGGTATAAATATTAAAAGCAGTACTAGGCGAATGAAATTTGATGCCCAAAAAGGAAGAAACAATTCAGTGGCGGATAAAGTGGCAAATAAAGTAGCAAAAAAGCAATGAATAGAAGTATTACAATATGGTGTATCTTCCTGTTGAGGTGACAAGTTATATCGGAAGTTAATCGCACAAATTGCGGATTTGTCTTGTCTTTTTTGTGCCCGGAGGTATAATATAAACATATATGCGAACACTATAATGCACATATGAAAGGATAGTGGGGAACATGACAGGCGAATTTGGTAAATTCATCGAAACAAAGAGAAAAGCATTGAATAAAACCTTGCGTGGATTTAAAAGATAATTCTGTTTCACCGGATTTACCGGAGTATATCATGGGTACGGAAAAAGCGCGTGTAGCGCTACGCATGGCTCGTGATAATGGAGCTACTGATGCGACTTGGCAAAAGGTGATTGATATGCTGGATCAGGAAAACGGAGAATAATACATGCATTATTATGATTATTCCGTAAACCAACTTGAAGAAAAGGCAATAGAATTGCTGATAGAATTTGACAAAACAGATTTATGAAGACCTCTATAGAATTGCCGGTTTTACGAGATACAATTATGGATTTATGTGGAATCTGATTAAAGATATGGCTGATGATTTTAATGTATCAAAGCAGGCTATGTCATATAGACTTCAAAATCTTGGATTAATAGATGAAGAAGAGGAGAATTTATTAAAATGAAACAATCAACATACAATTTGTCAGAAGAATCCGAAGATTAGGGGGTGTAATTGTGAAGAAGATAATAGTTTATCATGGTAGTAATGTAGAAGTTTCTGAGCCTCGCATCCTTCAAAATGGGTTTTACAAGGACTTTGGATATGGGTTCTATTGTACAAAATTTGAAAAACAGGCAAAGCGTTGGGCCCTAACAAGAAAAGGGGATTCGGTTGTTAATCGATATGGCTATACTGAGACCGATAATCTGAATGTAAAAGAGTTTCCGGAAATGACGGATGAATGGCTCGATTTTGTAGCAGAATGCAGAAGGGGAACACTTCATGATTATGATATTGTGGAAGGCCCTATGGCAGATGATCAGATTTGGAATTATGTAGAAGAATTTATTGAAGGCAGAATTTCCCGTGAAGCCTTTTGGGAAATTGTAAAATTCAATCATCCGACACATCAGATTGTATTTTGTACAGAGGATGCTTTGAAGACTCTTAAATTCGAAGGGAGTGATACGTTATGAAGAATAAATATTTCCCGGAAGAGGACATAGAGAAGAACGATCTCTATTTTGTTTGCTATATGATTGAGCGCGTGGCTCGTCATATTCATCAAAGAAATCGATACGTTGTAAATGCGATTGGCAAAGCTGGACTATACCATTTGCTCAGTGTTGCAAATGTTTTGCATGCGGAAAACCCGTTAAAGGTGGAAGATGATTTGATTAAAGAATACGATCTTAAATCCAGTGATTTTGATATTACTAATGTTGATAAGGATTTAGCGGAAAAAATACCCACGGCTCTTGAGATGGGAAATGTGTATCAGAGGCTAATTGTAGACACGATGAATTCAAAGGAAGACTATGTGGATGGAATTCTTAGGGTATATAACAACGAGTTGTGTGACGTAATTGATAATTACAACTGCAGTGCATTTTACGAACCGTCATATGTTATTGCCAGAGCATATCAGGCAGGTGGGTTCTAGGAATCACAAGTGGAATTTGAGGTTTTTATACGGTTTGTAGCATTTAATGGTCGAAGTGGTGAGCTTCAGGTGGTCAGGGTGGCGGCCCACTTGTTGGCAGGTGTTATATAGGCTAGTTCACATGGCTGACTGAGTTCGCAGTGAGGTTGCGCGTACATAATTTATTATCGTGGAAAGATTGTTGGTGGGATATATGATGATCGTTTTCTTGTGAAGAATGTGGAAGCGGCATCAGAATTGATGCCAGATGCATCATTGGAACTTCCGTATGAGGGAGCCAAGGAAATGCTTCTGGTTGATGATATTGATAATAAGAGCTTTTTGGAAGCAATGTATGATGAACTTCCGGAACCGAAGAAAAAGAAATAACTTTTTATATAACTGAGTAAGATAAATCGGGATTTGTATGGATGATTGAATAATTATCTAGTTTAAGGTATTATACAATATGTATTATATCTTAAAGAAAGTGAGGTGCTTCATTATGGAAAATATTAGAGTAAATAAAAAATCTGAATATCTTATGGGGACCTCGGTTATATTAGTTTTAATAATCATATTGAGCCGTGGTTTAAGAACCATGGCTTTTTTATTTCTCATAGATATTCATACAAGACATTTTATCAATGTAATGAGTATTTTTGGAGGAAAAATAATGAAGAGTTAAACTTTTGGTATAGTAATGCTTCGAAGCATATCTGAAAGGACAAAGCTGCAGCAGAACAGTGGGCTACAGCTATAGAGACGGCGATTTATTCAGGTCGCTGTCTCTTAGTTTACAAGGCAGAGAGGAATGAATTTTCAAGAATGAAAAAGAAGAAAATTGTCATAAGTATATTGTTCTCAATATACGCGGTATTAGGATGTAGTTATATTTATTTTTCGGACGGAAAATTAAACAAAATACTATCAACAAAATTTGGATTTGCTCAATTATACTCCTTTTCTACATTGATAGGATTTATTGTAATTGTTTTTTCGATATTGATGATATTAATCTCAATATTTAGAAATAGCTTTAAATTAAAAATTGATGTAGCAAATTTAATTTTAATGTTCACTGTAGTTCTTTCTTTATCTTTTGTTTTTTTGGGAATGGACAATAAAAAAATCGAAGAAAAACATATAGACAAGAGAACAATAAAATTGGTTGAATGGAATGTAGCGGATAATATAAATGAGAAAAATATTCAAGATATTTTTGGTAAATTTGATGCTGATATAGCAGTATTTCCAGAACTTGAGGGATATGAAAAAGGAGATAAATCTAATAGAAGATTGGTAGATTTATTTGAAAAAGCTAATGTTGATTTTAAAAAGTATGGGGCATATATATCAGAGCCAACAGAGGGAAGTATTGCTCCTGTTACCGTTGTGATAAAGAAAACTTTTGGAAATTATAACATATATAAGGAAACTCCTATGACAAGATTTGGAACGGTGCATTTATCATCAACATCAAAAAATAATCCACCTATCATAGGATTGCACACAGCACCACCACTTCCAGGATTAATGAGTATGTGGAAAAGAGATTTGGATGTGATTGCAGATATTTCTAAAAATAATCCAGATTCAATTATAATAGGCGATTTTAATGCGACGATGAAGCATGGTAGTCTTAATGAAATTAAAAGACATATAGATGCTTTGGAATATGCTCCAAAATTCAATTCAGGAACATGGAACATCAATATTCCCTCAATTTTCCGGACAAGAATAGACCACATTTTAATACCGACTAACAAATATAAAGTGAAAAGATTAGAGATTAAAAACTATCCAAACTCAGATCATTTATGTGTGTTTACAGAAATACAAGAACAAGAAAACTAAAACTATAATTACATTATAGAGATGGCGATTAAGAATAAATCTTAGTCGCTTTTTTAGTGCTTGGAATTAGAAAGAGAGGAGTGATTGTCAGTCCGATATATCCGAAGTTGCATAATTTGACTGCACCAACGGTTGGATCGGATATTCCGTAAAGCGCGTTAACATGTTGCAAATATTGATTTTATGCGGTTTGTAGCATTTGATGGCCGAAGTGGTGAGCTTCTGGTGGGCAGGGCGACGGACCACTTGTGAACTGGTGTTATATAGGTTGGTCCACATGGCTGACCGGGTCCGCAGAATGGTTGCGTGTATCCTCAAGAAATAGCTTAAAATCAATGACTATCAGGGCTCGGTATTGTATAATCATTGGTAGAGGTGATTGTTATGGCTTCAAGCAAGGAATATTTGGATTTTATATTGGAAAAGCTTTCTGAATTGGATGATATAT
>JAFOIV010000048.1 GCA_017420535.1 Eubacterium sp.
TAATGAAAATAGTAAAAGTGACGAAGTGTGGATTGAGGAAGAATTTGATAAATTTACTTTACTCCATCCTTTTCTTTACGGAACGCTAGCGTTGATAGCAATGTTTATTTGATAGGTTTTGTATAATTATGTACATATAATTCAATAATAACTAAAATGCCAAGGTATTATATGTATCTTGGCATTTTTTAATTTATGCCATTATATGGCTAGGAGAGTATAAAATAAATAACGTTTCATGGCCATAACATCAAAAAAGGAAGGGCCCGAAAGCACATTTTTAGTGCGCTCGGCCCCTTCCTTTTTTGGGTCTAGGCCATTTATGCGTTAGTTATTTTTTGGATATATGACCACTCGGCGCGTTTCTTAAGATTTTCTTAGAATTCGTCAATAATGTTGATTTATAACTTAGTTATGGATTAAAATGATAGAGTTAATAAAGTATTGAGGTGAAACATGAAAAAAACTAAACTTGCTATTATTTTGGGCTGTGCGCTTTCATTTAGTATAGCTTTGATCAGACCTGGATTTTGTAAGGATGCACTTGCAGATTCTAGATGGAAAAAAGACGGAAATGGTTGGAGATTCCAGGTAAGCGATGATTCATACGCAAAAAATCAGTGGTTAAAAATTAATAATAAATGGTACTATTTTTCAAATGATGGGTATATGGTATCTTCCTCTTATCAGAGCGGTTATTGGCTCAAGGGGGACGGAAGCTGGGATAATAAGTACTCTCATGGAAAATGGATGTCAAATGATAAGGGAGAATGGTATACCGATAATGGCTGGTATCCTAAGTCCCGATGGTTATCGATAGATGGTAATTATTATTATTTTGATGAAAAAGGTTATAAAGTAACCAGTCAGTATGTTGATGGAAATTGGTTATCAAGAGACGGAAAGCTTGATGGAAGATATACTGATGGTGAATGGAAGCATAATTCAATTGGATGGTGGTATTGTGATGGAACATATATGCCTAAGAATACTACTATTAAGATTGATGGAGTTTATTATAGCTTTGATAAAAATGGTTACTGGATAGATAATAGGAAAGCTGCTATTAATTCTATGTCAGGTATAGATGTGTCTAAATGGCAGGGAAATATTGATTGGTCTAAAGCTTCTAAGGATATTGATTTTGCAGTTATAAGATGTAATGATCATAAAGGAGTAGTTGATACCGGTATAGATCCTAAGTTTTACACTAATATCACCAATGCCAAAAAGGCTGGAGTAAAAGTTGGGGTGTATTATTTTTCTGTAGCATCAACTGAGGCAGAAGCAAAGAAAGAGGCACGACTTGCGGTTGAGAGAGTAAAGAAGTCTGGAGTTACTCCGGATCTTCCAATATTCTTTGATATTGAGTCAGATAATGCCGCGCGTCTCACAAATGCCCAGAGAAATAAACTTGTGAAAGCATTTTGTGATACTATCCGTGAAAATGGCTATCAGCCAGGCGTATATGCCAGCTATAACTGGCTTACTAAAATGATGGATGTTAGTGAATTTGGTGATGTAAAAGTTTGGTGCGCTCAATGGGAAGAGCATCAGTGTATGATGGAACAAAAGTTTAGTTTCTGGCAGTATTGCTGTAAGGGTAATTCTTCAGATCTTAATTTCAAGGGGGAAAATTATAAGAAAATCTCTGGTATAGACGGAGATGTGGACCTTGATATTATGTATTATTAATTAGAATGATAATAATAACTAAAATTGGAGAGACTAAAAAGTGTTTAAGAGGATGTTTAGAAAAGTTCTAGCACTTACAGTTGCAGCTGTTATAGGTGTTAATCTTGTTCCAACAAATTTTAAAGTAGATGCGGCATCAAAGATTGGATGGAATCATGATGATGATGGCTGGTGGTATAAAAATGCCGATGGCTCGTATTTAAAGAGTGAATGGAAATATATTAAAAGCGACTGGTATTATTTTAATTCTGATGGTTATATGGCTCATAACGAATATCGTGATGGATATTGGTTGGGTGGCGATGGACGAATGAGTAAGAAATATAAGCATGGTACATGGAAATCAAATGATACAGGAACCTGGTATCAGGATGGCAGCTGGTATCCTAAAAATCAGATAGTCTGGATCAATGGTGAAGGTTATTTTTTTGGTGAAAGAGGTTATTTATATTCTGATGAATTTGTAAAAGGTATCTATGTTAATACAGATGGTACGGCAAGTACTATGTATAATGAGGGAAGATGGATACATTGCGACAAGGGCTGGAAATATTGGAATTATGGCTGGATCCTAAAGGACGGCTGGTATAAGATCAACGGTTCATATTATTATTTTAAATCAGATGGATATCTGGCAGATAATGAATATATAGATGGCCAGTATTATAAAAATGGATGTAAGGATTATTCATACTCTGATGGTCAGTGGATCCAGAATGATAAAGGCTGGTACTATCTTGATGGTGACTGGTATCCAAAAGATATGGGGCTTTGGATTGACGATAAATATTATATCTTTGATTCATTAGGATATTATGACAGGGATGCAACTAATAATGCTTATGAGAATACCAGTAAGGATGATCTTGTTATTGTGATCGATCCGGGTCATGAAGATGATGATGGAAAGAGGATCTTCTACGGTACAAATAAGGAATATGGAATAACCAATGAGACTAATATCTGTCTTAATATAGCCAAGAGTTTGAAAAAACAATTAGAACAGTATGATAATGTTAAAGTTTATATGACTCGTGAGACTAATAATGTTTCAATTGAATTAGATGAAAGATGCGAAGTAGGATTTAAGCATGATGCCGATCTTCTTGTCAGCATACATCTTAATGCATCAGGCACAGGTTATACTGCCAGTGGTACTGAGGTTTGGTATCCAAATGAAAATTATAGATATAATATTTATGAAGAAGGCAGGGGAGTTGCAAATTCAATTCAGAGTCAGTTAGTATCCTTAGGTCTCGGTAACAGAGGAGCTAAGACAAGAACTAATAAATCATATCCTATCTATGGTGACGGATCTCTTGGAGATTATTATGCAATTCAAAGGTATAGTAAGCTTTATGGCTTTCCAGGGCTTATTGTTGAACATTGTTTTCTTGACAACAAGGCTGAATATGATGCATATTTAAGTTCGCAGGCTAAACTTGACCAGCAGGCATTAGCTGTTTGTAAAGGTATAGTCAACTATTATGGACTTGAATTGAAATAAAGGAGATAAATGATGGAAAATAACCAGCTTGAAGATATGAACAGAATTGATATGGGTGATATTTTCAAAAGGATTCTTATAAGATGGAAGGCAGCCATTTTATTTGGGCTTGTTTTTGGTTTTTGTCTTGCGGGTTTAAAGTATTACAAGAATAAGAAGAATGTAAATGAAATTGTGGCTTCTTTGGGAAAGGCAGAAGAAACAATACTTTCAGATAGTGAACAGGCTAATGTAAATGAAGCTACCGCAATGCTAAAGAGGCTGGCTTATCAGACAAACTATTATGAAAATTCTTATTTGATGAATATTAATCCTGATAATGAGAAGAAAGTTACTATCACTTTCTATATCGACTGCAGTGATGATTCATATTCAAATGTTGTTATGAAACTTATGAAGAATTATATTTCTTCAGATGATTTTATAAATAAGGTCTTATATCTTTTCCCGGATGTAAATGAGAAAGATAAGAAATCTTATTATGTAAAAGAATTATTTACATTTGAAAGTGTTTATTACGTAGATGATAAAACTTCAACAGTAGTTTCAAGTAGTGAAGAGAAAGCTCCTTTTACACTTAATGTGATAGTACCTGATGGTGTTGATGTGGATAACCTTGTATCAAAAGTAAATGAGCTTATCTGTTCTAAGGAGAATATAAAGGGTAATGATGGAATTAAGGCTGATTATCAGATAGTTTTTCTTTCTTCTACAGTAAATACTCTTTATGACTGGTCACTTATCAATTCACAGAATTCTCAGTATAAGAACGTCCTTTCATTAGAGACAGATTCTAAGGCCCTCAGTTTATCCGCTGTTGAATTAGAGGCTGTTAAATCTAAGCTTGAAGGAATATATATGGAAGAGTCTGTGAAGCTTATCATTAAATCCTTAGAGCAAAAAGTTGGAGATATTTATGCAGATGGCTGCGATGATAATATAGCTTCTGACTGTGTTGCTCCAGCAAGCAAGAATAGTATCAAAGTTAATTTTAGTAAGAAATTATTTGTGATTGGATTTGCTGTAGGCGTAGTATTCTATATGATCTGCTATTTCATTTTATTATTACTTCCAGCAAAGTTAATGGATATTGATATAGACAGACTTGGTGTATATGAATTTGGTTTATATTCAGAATATAAACCAAAGGGACTTTTTCAGAAGATTTTTAATTCGAAGATTGTATTTGATATGGTCTATGGAAAAACGTCATCTGATGAGCAGTTATCTTTAATAAATGACAAGATAAAGAATTACTGTAAATATAGTGATATTGAAAATATCGGTATTATTTGCTCAAAGAGCAATACAAAGGATTTTAATGAAGCTCTTTCTAAAGCTGTTAAAGTTAAAAATAAAGTCCTTAGCGTAGATCAGGATATTTATTCTAGTGACAGTGAAAATGTTATATATGTTTATAGTGAGGGTGTTACAAAGGAAGAAGAGTTTGTATCATTCCTTAGATCTTGTAAACAATATGATAAAAAACTTCTTGGTATCATCAAGGTGCGCAATTAAAAGTTCATAAAAAATTAAGAAAAAAGAGAGAAATGTTTAAAGTGTTTCTCTCTTTTTTGTATTGATATTATCGGGGGGCTAAATTATAATATTAATGTTTTTGCACGTCAGAGACAGGAATCAATTATAACAAGAGGATGGGAATTATGCTTGGTAAAAAAAGTTGGGTGATACTTTCGTCATCTATATTAGCTGTGTTGTTTTTAGCTGAAGCAGTTATGTTTGTTCAGGTAGTCAGGCTTAACATGCTTCCACTTAAGTATGTTATCGGGATTCTGTGCGTATTGCTCGTAATCCTTGGCATAGTTTGGGTGCTTTTTATTGCTGGAATTAATGTAAGAAAGCCTTATAAGGCAAGAAGAGTGAGAAGGATTATTGGAGCGGTTATTTCACTTATTGTTATATTAGCATCAATTTTTGTGGATTTATTTACAGATAAGGTTATCAGAACTATTGCAAATGTAACGGATGATAATGTTACTGTATCTACAAAGTATGGGGTATATGTTCTTAAGGATGATCCTGCAAAGGATATTAAGGATGCAAAGAATTATACATTTGCCATTATGGATTCATATGACAAGGAGAATACTAAGATTGCTGTAACAAAGCTTGGGGAAGCAATTGATAAAACAGTAGATCCTAAGAAATATGTAAGTGTTATTGAACTGGCAAATGGATTATATAAACATGAAGTTAAAGCTATTGTTATGAATGAGTCATTTGTTGATATCATTAAAGATACGCAGGGCTTTAAAGATTTTGAGTCTAAGACAAAACTTATTTATGAAATCTCTGTTGAAACAAAGACAAAGAAGAGTGGTAAGGCACAGAGTAAGACGAAGGTAACATCTGAACCATTTGTTGTATATATAAGTGGATCAGATACCAGAGAAGAAACTCTTACTATGGAAAAGAGCCGTTCTGATTCAAATATCATAATGGTTGTTAATCCAAATACAAAACAGATTCTTATGATCAACACACCTAGAGATTTTTATATCCCTAATCCGGCGTGTGGCGGAGGATTGGATAAGCTTACTCATTGCGGACTTTACGGAATGGAAGATTCTATTCAGGCTCTCGAAGGATTATATGAAGTTAAAGCTGAATTTTATCTGCAGATCAACTTTGTAGGATTCTCAAAGCTTGTTGATATCCTTGGAGGTATAACAGTTTATTCTCCACAGGCATTTGATTCTTCACTTTCTGATTATTCATATTGTGAAGGCGATAACTTCCTTAATGGTGATCAGGCAATCTTCTTTGCAAGAGAAAGATATTCATTTGCAACAGGTGACCGTGAAAGAGGAAATAACCAGATGCGTCTTATTCAGGCACTTATAAAGAAACTTACAGAAGACAGTTCTTCAGTGCTTGCTAATTATTCAGATATCTTAGATGCCCTCTCTGGTATGTTCCTTACTAATTTCACATCTGATCAGATTTCATCATTAGTTAAGATGCAGCTTGGGGATAATGCAAAGTGGGATATTAGAACATATTCAGTTACTGGTGCAGACGGATCAGATTTTACTGCCTCAGCTCCTGGAGAAAGAGCTTATGTTATGTATCCTGATTATTCAACAGTTCAGAAGGCTATTGAACTTATTGATATGATGATGGAAGGAAAAGTTATTACTGATGATATACTTGAAGCCCCTCCAACAACATCAGGTAAGGGTAGAGAGCCAGAGTATCACACCAATGATGATACAGAATATTCGGAAGATTATTCAGAAAGTACGGATTCATCAGAAACTACTGAAGAAGTAACCGAGGCTACTGAAGAAGGTACAACAGAAGAAGAGTCAACAACAGAAGAAAATACAACAGAGGAAATTACTGAAGAAGTAACATCAGAAGAAGTTTCTACTGAACCATCAGAGCAGGCAAGTGAACAGGAATCTACAGAACCTGGTACACCAGAAGAATAATAAGATTAAATATATGGGACGGGCTGCTAATGGCAGCTCTGTCTCATACTTTTATTAAGGGGGATATATCTATGTATGACTATCTAGTTGTAGGTGCCGGTTTATATGGGGCGGTATGCTGCAATTTATTACATAAAGCAGGTAAGAAAGTTCTTCTTATTGATAAGAGAGAACACATTGCCGGAAATGTCTACACAGAAAATATAGATGGCATCAATGTTCATAAGTATGGTGCTCATATTTTTCATACAAATAATAAAAAAGTCTGGGATTATATTTCTCAATTTGCTGAATTTAATAGATTTACCAATTCGCCGGTGGCTAATTTCAGGGGAGAACTCTATTCTCTTCCTTTTAACATGTATACATTTAATAAAATGTGGAATGTTGTAACTCCGGAAGAGGCAAAGCAAAAGATTAACGAAGAAAAAGAAAGCTATATCAGAGAAAAAAGACTAGAGAGAGGAATTAAGGAGGATAGTGAATTTCAGCCCCTTAATCTTGAAGAACAGGCTATTTCTCTGGTTGGTGTTGATATATATGAGAAATTAATAAAAGGATATACAAAAAAACAGTGGGGAAGAGACTGTAAAGATCTTCCTGCATTTATCATAAAAAGACTTCCTGTAAGATTTACATTTGACAATAACTATTTTAATGCCCTCTATCAGGGAATTCCTGTAGGAGGATATACAAAAATGGTTGAAAATCTTATTGATGGAGTTGAGGTAAGGCTTTCTACAGATTATCTTAAATCTAAAGAAGAGTTTGATAGTCTGGCAGAAAAGATCATTTATACAGGCCCAATTGATGAGTATTTTCAGCACTGTCTTGGACATCTGGAATATAGATCAGTCAGATTTGAAACTGAAAAGCTGGATATTCATAATTTTCAGGGAAATGCCGCAGTTAACTATACTGATGAGGAGACTCCGTGGACAAGGATAATCGAGCATAAATGGTTCGAGTTCGGTAAAGATAGTGAGGGAAATGATATTCCTAAGACTATCATTTCCAAGGAATATAGTTCTGAATGGAAGCCGGGAGATGAACCTTATTATCCTGTTAATGATGAAAATAATAATGATCTTTATAAAAAATATAAGTGTCTTCAGGATAAAGAAAAAAATGTTATTTTTGGCGGCAGACTAGGGGAATATAAGTATTATGATATGGATGCCGTTATACTTAAAGCTATGGATAAAGTAAACGAATTATTAAATTGATATTTAGTTTACTGGAGGAAGGTTAGATGTTAAAGAAAAGATTATTTTATATATTTTTTGCTCTTAATATAATTGCTACATTTACTCTGTTGGGTTTTGTTGTGCTTACAAAGATTGTTCCAACACTTTATGTAACACTGCTCTTGATCTTGTTTTTAATAATCCCTGTGGTTTTACTTATACTGCAGAAGGTGTTAAAGCACCATAGACAAAGAAGCAGGGTGAGAGTTATTGGTATCATACTTCTTATACTTGGTATCATTATTGATATAGTACTTATTTATTATGTTTATATTACCAATAGAACAATAGGAGAAGTAACCTCTGCAAATACTCAGTCTGAGATTATCCAGGTTTATGTAGCGAAAGATGATCCTGCAGAAAATATAAATGATGCCTTAAGCCGTGAATACAGATTTGGTATTCTTAAGGTGGGGGATAGAGAAGTTGTTAATGAGCTTATAAATAAAATAGAATCCAATTCTACAGTTAAAATGGATATTATTGAATATCCTTCTATCATTGATCTGGTTTCAGCTATGAAATCATCAAAGATAGATTCATTTATTCTCTCAGATGCATATATGGAGGCTCTTTCTTCAATGGAAGGTTATGCTAAATATAATGAGTCTGTAAGAGCGATATATTCTACTAGTGTAGAGTCAGAGATAAAAGTTGTTAAGAAGAATGAAACTAAGGAAGTGGAAGAGTCCAGCTTTGATTATCTTTCTGAATGTTTTTCAATTTATATCAGTGGTATTGATACCTATGGACCGGTTACTACAAAGAGCCGTTCTGACGTAAATATCATTGCTACTGTAAATCTTAAGACCCATAATGTACTCCTTGTTTCAACACCAAGAGATTTTTATGTACCATTTGGAATATTTGATGGAGCTAAGGATAAGCTTACTCATGCTGGTGTTTATGGTATTGATACATCAATGGATGTGTTAGGAGATCTTTATGGTATAGATCTGAATTACTATATGCGTGTTAATTTTACAGGTTTTACCAGTATCATTGATAAGCTGGGTGGAGTTGATGTTGTAAGTGATGCCAGATTTTCAGCTGGTGGATATGTCTTTGTTGAAGGTTCCAATCATCTGACTGGAGCTGAGGCTCTTGCTTTTTCAAGAGAGAGATATTCATTTGCAGATGGAGACCGTGCCCGTGGCAGACATCAGATGGCTGTTATAAAAGCGGTTATTAATGGAATGGCTTCTACAACTATTTTAACTAATTATTCATCAATTATGGCTGAATTATCTGGTACATTCCAGACTAATATGACACAGGATGAAATCGGAGAAATAGTTAAGGATCAGATAAGTACTCAAAAAGGTTGGAACGTTGTTACTTATTCCGTTGATGGATCAGGAACTACTGCCATGTCAGCTGCTATGGGTGTTAATGCTTATATGATGGTTCCTTATGATGATACGGTAGAATATGCCAAGGAGCTTATGACTAAGGTTAAAGATGGTTATACACTTAATCAGTCAACTGTAGAGGATAATGCCCCAAAGCATTAATTGTCTATTCTTTATAACTGGAGTTAGAAATGAAAGATTTACTTAAATATTTAAAGAATTATAAAATGCAGTCAATACTTGCACCTTTTTTCAAGATGCTTGAAGCTATATTTGAGCTGATAGTGCCTCTTGTTATGGCGCGGATCATTGACTGCGGTATAAAGAATGCAGATACCGCCTATGTAATAAAAATGGGCGGTATTTTGATTTTACTTGCTGTTGTAGGGGTTGGCTGTTCCATAACGGCTCAGTTCTTTGCAGCTAAGGCGGCAACTGGTTTTGCCAAGGAATTAAGAAGAGATCTGTTTAGTCATATTAACAGTTTATCTTATCCGGAACTGGACAAGCTTGGAGCATCTACTCTTATTACAAGAATGACATCAGATGTAAATCAGATCCAGTCTGGTGTAAATATGTTCCTTAGATTGTTCCTTCGTTCACCTTTTGTATTTCTTGGAGCTATAATAATGGCATTTTTGGTGGATGTTAAGGTTTCTATGATCTTTCTTATCATATTCCCGTTGCTCTGTCTTGTAGTATTTTATATTACATTTAAGAGCCTGCCTCTTTATAAAGACGTGCAGGGAAAACTTGATAAAGTAACCCTTCTTACCAGGGAAAATCTTTCCGGTGCAAGGGTAATAAGAGCTTTTAATCATGAAGAAAAAGAAAGAGAAGCATTTGATAATTCTACTAAAGAACTTATGAATGCAAGTCTTAAGGTAGGTAAGCTTTCGGCTTATATGAATCCTGTTACCTATCTTATAATTAATCTGGGAATTATAGCTATCCTCTGGAGAGGCGGAATAAGAGTAAATGTTGGCTCTTTATCTCAGGGAGATGTAGTTGCCCTTATAAATTATATGACTCAGATTTTGGTGGAGCTTATTAAATTTGCAAATCTTATTGTAACTATTACTAAGGCTCTGGCTTCTGCGGATCGTATCGCTTTTGTCTTTAAGGAAAAGCCATCTGTAACATTTTCGGATGAAAATAAAGAGAAAAAAGCTGGTAAGAATAAATCTAAAAAGAATAAATCTGAAAAGAAGGTACCTGTGGTTGAATTCGATAATGTGTCGATTGCTTATCCGGGGGTATCTGAGGAAGCGTTATCTGATCTTTCCTTTAAAGCATATAAGGGTGAGATCATTGGTATTATCGGTGGAACAGGATCCGGAAAATCCACTCTGGTTAATCTTATCCCGGGATTTTATAAGGCTACAAAAGGCAGTGTCCTTATAAATGGTAAGGATGTTTTTAGTTATAAAAAAGAAGAATTAAGAGAAAAGATAGGCATTGTTTTGCAAAAGGCTGTTCTTTTTAAAGGTACCATAAGGGAAAATATGAAATGGGGCAAGCCTGATGCTACAGATGAAGAAATATTGGAGGCTTTAGAGATTGCTCAGGCTAAAAGCTTTGTAGATGAAAAAGATAAGAAGCTGGATTTTGTTATAGAGCAGGGAACTAAAAACCTTTCAGGTGGTCAGAAACAGCGCCTTACTATTGCAAGAGCCATTGTGAGACATCCGGAAATACTTATTCTTGACGACAGTTCTTCAGCTTTGGATTTTGCAACTGACGCAGCTTTAAGAAAGGCTATAAGAGCTAACTGTAAAGACGAGACAGTATTTATAGTTTCTCAGAGAGCCTCATCTATCAGATATGCAGATAAGATAATTGTTCTTGATGATGGTAATGTATGCGGCATAGGTAGTCATGAGGAACTTCTTAATACTTCGGAAGTGTATAAAGATATCTGCCTTTCTCAGATGGATAGAGAGGAGGCGCATCAGTAATGAAAAAGAATAATAAAGCATCAAAAAAAGTTTTAAAGGAATTGATGGTCTATATTAAACCATATAGATTATATGTGATACTTTCTCTTAGCTTTGCTGTGGTAACAGTGCTGTCCCAGTTATATGCTCCTAAATTATCAGGACTTGCTATTGATCATATTGTAGATAAAGGACTGGTGGATTTCGCAGGATTAAAGAAGATAGCAGTATATTTTCTTATAGTTACTGCCATTGCCATTATATCACAATGGACAATGACTATAATTAATAATAAAATAGCCTATAATGTGGTCAGGGATATAAGAAAGAAAGCTTTAGATCATCTTGAGGTACTGCCTCTTAAATATCTGGATCAAAAAAGCTATGGTGATACGGTATCCCGTATTATAGGTGATGTAGATCAGTTATCAGATGGCCTTCTTATGGGATTTACACAGCTTTTTACTGGTGTAGTGACCATACTTGCAACACTTATCTTTATGTTTACCATAGATATAAAGATAGCATTTGTGGTGATCATCCTTACTCCTTTATCATTTTTAATAGCATCCTTTATCTCTAAGAGAACATATAAGATGTTTATTAAACAGTCTGAAAAACGTGGTGAGATAACAGGGCTTATTGATGAAATGGTTGGTAATGAAAAAGTTGTTCAGGCTTTTTCGTATGAAGAAAGAGCTAAGGAAAGGTTTGATGAAATTAATGAGGAATTAGAAGAGGCTTCTCTTAAGGCAACATTTTTCTCATCTCTTGTTAATCCTTCCACAAGATTTATAAATAACTCGATTTATGCCATAATCGGAGTTATCGGTGCTCTTAAGGTAATCAGAGGAAGTTTTACTGTTGGAAGTCTTACAGTATTTCTTAATTACGCTACACAGTATACAAAGCCATTTAATGAGATATCCGGTGTTATAAATGAACTTCAGAACGCTATTGCCTGCTCTGCAAGAGTGTTTGAATTGATAAATGAAGAACCTGAGACGAAAGAAGCAGATAATGCTTATGTGCTTGGAGAAAATGAAGCTGTAAGCGGCCTGGTGGAACTGGATAAGGTTGATTTTTCTTATGTTAAAGAAAAAGAGCTTATTAAGGATTTTTGTCTTAAGGTTAAGCCTGGAGAAAGAGTGGCCATTGTTGGTCCTACGGGATGTGGAAAAAGTACTATCATTAATCTTTTAATGAGATTTTATGATATAAATGATGGTTCTATTAAGGTTGATGGCCATGATATAAGAGAAGTATCAAGAGCTTCCCTTAGAAGTAATTATGGCATGGTGCTTCAGGAAACCTGGCTTAAGAGTGGTACTGTGAGAGAAAATATTGCCTATGGTTATAGCGAAGCAACAGATGAAGAAATCTTAAAGGCTGCAAAGCTGACCCATGCAGATTCATTTATAAGGCGTTTGCCTGATGGTTATAATACGGTTCTTTCTGAGGATGGAGGAAATCTGTCGGAAGGTCAAAAACAGCTGCTCTGTATAACAAGAGTTATGCTTAAGCTTCCGCCAATGCTGATCCTTGATGAGGCTACTTCCTCTATCGATACAAGAACTGAGATTGATATCCAGAAAGCCTTCCTTAGAATGATGAAGGGAAGAACAAGTTTTATAGTAGCTCACAGACTTTCTACCATTAGAGAGGCGGATACTATACTTGTTATGAAAGATGGTCATATAATAGAACAGGGTAATCATGCTGCACTTCTTTCAAAGGGCGGATTTTACCATGATCTTTATTATAGTCAGTTCGATAATTCGAATGAATAAAAAATAAGAAAAGGATTTTAGTTATGGACATTTCAAAAAAAATAGCAGAAGAATTAGGGGTTAAGCAGTGGCAGACAGATGCTGCTATTGAACTTATTGATGAGGGGTGCACTATCCCTTTCATTGCAAGATATAGAAAGGAAAAGACTGGTACTCTTAATGATGAACAGCTTCGTAAGTTAGGGGAAAGACTTACATATCTTAGAAACTTAGAGGATAGAAAAACAGCTGTTATCTCATCTATTGAAGAACAGGGTAAACTTACAGATGAACTTAAAGCTAAGATTTTAGAAGCAGAAACAATGGTGGCTGTGGAAGATCTTTACAGACCTTATAAACAAAAGAAAAAGACAAGAGCATCTGTAGCAAAAGAAAAGGGATTAGAAGGCCTTGCTACTATTATCAGACTTGAGATGACTAAAAATACTATAGAAGAAGAGGCAAAGAAGTTTATCAATCCTGAAAAGGAAGTAAACACAGTAACTGAGGCTATAAATGGTGCCCTTGATATCATTGCTGAGTCTATTTCTGATGATGCAGAAATTAGAGCAGATATTAGAAAAAGAACCTTTGATAAAGGTATCATTAAGTCTGAAGGAAAAGATAAAGAAGCTGAATCTGTTTATGAGAATTATTATGAATTCAGCGAGCCTGTATCAAAGATAACAGGTTACAGGATACTTGCTATCAATAGAGGTGAAAAGGAGAAGTTCCTTACTGTTTCTATTGAGGCACCTGTGGAAGATATCCTTAGATATATCAGAAAAAAGATGATATTTAATGATAATCCAAATACTACTCCTTATCTTGAAAAGGCCATAGAAGATTCCTATGAAAGACTTATAGCTCCTTCAATTGAAAGAGATATAAGAAGTGAACTTACTGAAACTGCTGAAGATAATGCTATTGTTGTATTCGGTAAGAACTTAAGACAGCTTCTTATGCAGCCTCCAATTGCTAACTGTACTGTCCTTGGCTGGGACCCGGCTTTTAGAACAGGTTGTAAATTAGCGGTTGTTGATAAGACAGGTAAAGTACTGGATACAGCTGTAGTTTATCCAACAGCACCTACAACTGATGAGAAGATCAGAGCTGCCATGAATAAGGTTGAACAGCTTATAAAGAAATATGATATCGATCTTATCTCTTGCGGAAATGGTACAGCCAGCAGAGAATCTGAAGCTATCATTGCAGATATCATTTCAGAGGTAAAAGATAAGAAAGTTAGTTATCTTATAACAAATGAGGCTGGTGCTTCAGTATATTCAGCTTCAGAACTTGCTACAGAAGAATTCCCAAATTTCGATGTAGGTCAGAGATCAGCTACTTCTATTGCAAGACGTGTACAGGATCCTCTTGCGGAATTAGTTAAGATCAGTCCGGAAGCTATAGGTGTTGGGCAGTATCAGCATGATATGAATCAGAAGAAGTTAAAGGAAGCTCTTAAAGGTGTGGTAGAAGACTGTGTTAATGCAGTTGGTGTTGACCTTAATACCGCCTCAGCTTCGCTGCTTGAATACATTTCAGGTGTAAGTAAGGCTATAGCAAAGAATATCGTAGCCTATAGAGAAGAAAATGGAAGCTTTACTGAGAGAAAACAGCTTCTTAAGGTTGCTAAACTTGGACCTAAAGCTTATGAACAGTGTGCAGGTTTCCTTAGAATAAGAAATGGTAAGAATCCTCTTGATAATACTGGAGTTCATCCTGAAAGTTATGATGCAGCTTTAAAGATCATGGAAGAGGCAAAATATAATCTTAAGGATGTAAATGAAGGAAAAGAAGCAGGAGTCATTTTTATTAATGACTATAAAAAGACTGCTGAAAAGCTTGGTATCGGTGTTCCTACCCTTGAAGATATCATTAAAGAAATTCAGAGACCAGGTCGTGACCCTAGAGAAGATATGCCAACTCCGGTTCTTCGTAAAGATGTACTTGATATGAAGGACCTTAAAGAAGGTATGATCCTTAAAGGAACTGTAAGAAATGTTATAGATTTCGGCGCTTTTGTGGATATCGGAGTTCATCAGGATGGACTTGTACACATTTCTCAGCTTACAAATAAAAAGTTTATTAAGCATCCGCTTGAGGTGGTATCTGTTGGAGATATTGTTGAGGTTAAGGTGCTTTCAGTAGATATGAAGAAGAAGAGAATAGCGCTTACAATGATTTTGTGATATGATTAATCTTTAGTTGAGCTTATTAACCAGTTAATACGTGTTTGTTTAAAAGAATCGAGGCAGTATATGAAGTTAAAAGATTTTAATTTGACAAAAGATGAGATGGTTGCAACTTGTGAAAAGTACATGAATGAACAGTTTAAGAGATTCGATTTTATCGCTGAATCCGGTAAAGACATGTATCTTTATGATGAAAATGGTGATGGATACCTTGATTTTATGGGTGGCATTGCTGTAAATGCAGGTGGTCACTGCAGCCAGAGAGTTGTAGATGCTATTATCGATCAGGCTCGTACTCTTCTTCACAGCTCAAATTATTGCTATACAGTTCCTCAGATAATGCTTGCCAAGCTGGTTTGCGAATCTATTGGAATGGAAAAGATCCAGTTCCAGAATTCAGGAGCTGAAGCAAATGAAGCTATGATTAAACTTGCTCGTAAATATGGAGTTGATAACTTCGGTCCAAATAGATATAAGATCGTTACAGCTAAGAATTCATTCCATGGAAGAACTCTTGCTACTCTTGCAGCAACTGGACAGCCAGATTCAGCTATCCAGAAGGGATATGCTCCTTATGTTCCTGGTTTTTCTTATGCAGATTTCAATGACCTTAAGTCATTTGAAGATGCATGTGATGAAGATACCATTGCTGTAATGGTAGAACCTATACAGGGCGAAGGCGGTGTTTATCCGGCTACTAAGGAATTCCTTCAGGGACTTCGTGATCTTTGTGATAGAAAAAATATGCTTCTTCTCTTTGATGAAGTACAGACTGGCTGGGGCAGAACAGGAAGTCTTATGGCATATATGGAATATGGTGTAAAGCCTGATGTTGTTTCTATGGCAAAAGCTATGGGTGGCGGTATGCCTATCGGTGCTATGTGTACTTCTGAAAAGCTTATGCAGACTTTTGGACCAGGTGCTCATGGAACTACATTTGGTGGAAATCCTGTATGCTGTGCTGCAGCTTTCGCTGAGATCAGTGATATCATTGATACTAAGCTTGATAAGAATGCAAAAGAAGTTGGCGCTTATTTTAGAGAACAGTTAAAAGAATTACCTCATGTTAAAGAGGTACGTGGACTTGGACTTCTTACAGGAGTTGAGTTTGATCAGCCAATAGCCTTTGATATTAAGCATAATGCAGCTGATAAGAAACTTCTTATGACTGCTGTAAGACCAACTGTTATCCGTATGGTTCCACCACTTATTGCATCAAAAGAAGATTGTGATAAGGCTGTTGCTATAATAAAAGAAGTTATAGCAGACTTATGCAAATAAAATAATTATTCCAAAGGAGAATATATGGAACGAGTTAATGCTTGGCTCACATATGATGAGTCAGATCTTTCAGAAATTGAAAAATTATCAGAAGGATATAAGGAATACCTTGATAAAGGCAAGACTGAAAGAGAAGGAACAAAGTATATTGTAGAGATGGCAAAGAAGGCTGGATATATTGATTTAAAGGATGCCATCAAAGAAAACAGAAGTCTTAAGCCAGGGGATAAATTATATGCTGTAAATATGGCAAAGACAGTTGCTCTCTTTAACATTGGTACAAAGCCATTAGAAGAAGGTCTTAATATTCTTGGAGCACATATTGACTCTCCTAGACTTGATGTAAAACAGAATCCACTTTATGAGTCTGATGATCTTGCATATCTTGATACTCATTATTATGGTGGCGTTAAGAAATACCAGTGGGTTACACTTCCTATGGCAATCCACGGTGTTGTAGCAAAGGCAGATGGCACACTTGTTGATATTGTCATTGGTGAAGATGAAAGTGATCCAGCATTTGTAATCACAGATATCCTTATCCACCTTGCTCAGACTCAGATGGCTAAGAAGGCTTCAAATGCAGTTGAAGGTGAAGATTTAGATCTTCTCATCGGTTCAAGACCTATTAAGCTTGGAGAAGATGAAAAGAAAGAGAAGAATCTTGTTACAAAGCAGCTTTTAAATATCCTTAAAGAAAAATACGATATTGAAGAAGAAGATTTTATCTCAGCTGAATTAGAGATAGTTCCGGCTGGTAAAGCCCGCGACTGTGGTATCGATAAGTCTATGATCTTAGGTTATGGCCAGGATGACAGAGTATGTGCATATACATCTCTTGTGGCTATGCTTAACGTAAATGATGTTACAAGAACAACATGTACACTTCTTACAGATAAAGAAGAGATTGGTTCAGTTGGTGCAACTGGTATGCAGTCAAAATTCTTTGAAAATGTTGTTGCTGAGATCCTTAGCCTTAATGGAGAAGAGGGTGATCTTCGTTTAAGAAGATGTCTTGCTAATTCATTTATGCTTTCAAGTGATGTAAGTGCGGGCTTTGATCCACTTTATGCATCTAATTTTGAAAAGAAGAATGCTTCTTTCCTTGGAAGAGGTATGGTATTCAATAAATTTACAGGTGCACGTGGTAAATCTGGTTCAAATGATTCAAATGCTGAATATATCGGTAAGATCCGCGGAATCATGAATAATAATAAAGTTAACTACCAGACTGCTGAACTTGGAAAAGTTGATGTTGGCGGTGGCGGAACAATAGCTTATATCCTTGCACTTTACGATATGCAGGTTATTGATTGCGGTGTTGCAGTTCTTTCAATGCACTCACCTTGGGAAGTAACATCTAAAGCGGATATTTATGAAGCAAAGAAAGGATATGAAGCTTTCCTTAGAGAGATTCAGTAAATTAAAATAACGGGTTAAATGTATGAAGAAAAATACATCTAAAACATTATATAGAATTACTGTATTTATAACAGCATTAGCATGCCTTATGGCATGCTTTTTGCCGTTTAATGGTATGTTTGTATCAGCGTCTGATGATGAGGGGGCTTCCTTTTTATCAAGCTATTGTCAGACTGTATATAATCAGGAAAATGGTTTAGATAGTACTGAGGTGAATTGTATCTATCAGACAAGATCAGGCTATATATGGATTGGTACTGATGGAGGTCTTTATAGATATAATGGTAAAGAATTTATGTCCTATAATCTCTGGGAAACAGAGAAGGATGATATTTATTTTATTAATGATCTTTACCAGGATGATAGTGGCAGACTTTGGGTGTCTACCAATAATTATGGACTTTTCTTTATTGAAGGAAGTAACATAACACATTTTGACAACGACTATTACAGCGGGGTTAAATGCGTAAATGATGTAACCTGTGGATCAGATGGAAATATTTACGTTGCAACTGCATATGGTGTATATATTGCAAATCCTGATACAGCTACATTGAAACGTGTTGAAAGCCTTGCTTCACATAATATAAAAGAACTTGCCGTGTATGACAACAAGGTATGGGGCATCTATAACGGTAATACCATATTTACTATTGATGAAGAAGAAAATTTAAATGAAGTTGCATCTTCAGTATTTACTTCAGAAGAATTATCCTGTATCTCTTCAGATGAGGATAATGTCTATATAGGAACTACAGGATCAACTATCCTTGCCATGAAGAATCTGAAAAAAGCAGATCAGTATAATGGAGAAAGAGATGGTATCAATTCTATCTATCCAGATGGCGAAGGAAAGATATTCGTCTTAGCTGATAATGGCATAGGATATTTTGACAGGAAATTTAAATTCACAAAGATCAGTGGAACCAATATAGAGACATATCTATCTTCTATGATGAAGGACTATGAAGGAAATCTCTGGTTTACTTCTAATCGATATGGAATCCTTCTTCTTGGAAATAGTAAGTTTACGGATCTTAGTATTAAATATAACATTCCGGCTTATCCTACCAACTGTATCCTAAATATCAAAGGCAACAAATATATAGGAACTGACGAAGGATTGCAGATCCTGAATATTACAAATCAGTCAGTTACAAATGAATTAACAGATTACCTTAAAGGTACTGCTATAAAGAATCTCTTTATGGATAGTAAGGGAAATATATGGATATCTACTTCGAGACGTCATGGTATCGTTGAATATTCAAAAGATGGAAAGATTACCAGTTATGGCAGATCAGCAGGTCTTCCTACTAATCTTATAAACTGTGCCATGGAGCTTTCTGATGGAAATATAGCCATAGGAACAGAAGAGGGACTTTGTATCATTTCTCCTGAAGGAAAGAGTGTTAAGAATTATGCATACCAGGAAGGTGTGGTATATTCAAATATAACTGCTCTGTATGAAGATAAAGAAAAACGTATTTTTGCTGGTTCTGATGGTGGTGGCCTTTACATTATCGATGGTAATAAGGTTTCTAACTATACAGATAAGGATGGGCTTACATCTAATGTAATAACCTGTTTTAAAGAGGGAGAGCAGGGGGTATATATAGGTACGGATAATGGCCTTTCTCTTTATAACGATTCTATAAGAGCTATATCTAATATTGATTTTTCAAATAATATCTACGATATCCTTATAGACAAGGTAGATGATACAGAGAATTTTTATATAATAGGCTCTAAAGGCGTGCTTAAAACTACTGAAAGCAGGCTTATCAGTGCTGAGGCGTTGCAGGAAAGATATCTTTCTCAGAGTGATGGACTTAGAAAAAAGATAACTATCAATTCTAAATCTATTGTGGATGAAAGTCATAAGATCTATATTTGCACCAATGACGGAATTGTAATGCTTGATAATTCAGATCTAAGGATCAATAATACTTCTCCACGTCTCACTATTTCTGAGGTGGATATTGATGATAAGATATATTATTTTGATCAGATTGGCGGAAGTATCAAGATACCTGCCAAGACTCAGAGAGTTGCAATTTCATTTTCGGTACTTTCCTATACCAACAGAGATAATATCAAGGCTACTTATAAGTTAGATGGCTTTGACAGTCAGGAAACAACAATAAAAGGTACGGATACATTTCAGGCTGTATATACAAATCTCGATGGTGGCAATTATACTTTTACAGTTACTGCTAAAAATGGAGATGGTATAGAAAGCGAAAAGACAATTACTTTTGAGATATATAAAGAATATGGATTCTTTGAAAAAAGGATAGTTAAGTTCATTGGGATAATCATCCTTATTGGTCTTATGTTTGTAGCTGCGGTGGCGATTATCAGATTCCAGAGAAGATATGCAGGTCAGAATCAGGAAATTGAGAAATTGTCTAAGGAGCATGAGGACGCGGTTAAGTCTAATACTGCAAAGACCGACTTTTTAGCCAATATGAGTAATGAGATTAAGATTCCGGTAAATGCTATCATTACTTTGGCAGAAAACTTAAGAAAGAATCACAGACATGACAGTGATGAGGATGAAGAAATCCAGAATATCATTACTACAAGTCAGAATATCCTCTATAGAGTCGATGAGACCATACAGTTAGCAAGACTTGAAGCGGGACGTGTTAAACCTAATAATGCCCCATATTCCATCACAACCCTTGTATGTGATATAAGTGATAATATCATTAATCAGTTAGAAGGACGTCCTGTAAGATTCCTTGTGGATCTAGGGGATCAGATTCCGGATATTCTTGTAGGTGACTTTGAAAAGATCAAAAATCTTCTTCAGATTGTTATGGATAATGCTTCTAAGTATACTAAAGAGGGTACTATCACCTTATCTGTTGACTGTTATGAGATCAAAGATAAGAACGAAGTGGTACAGAACCTGGTATTCAGCATTTCTGATACTGGTATAGGTATTCAGGCAGATCAGATTGATACAATATTTGAAGCTTATGCCATAGGAGAAAACAAGAAGAAAAAAGGTGGCGGAAATATTAACCTTGCTATTGCTAAAAAGCTGTGCGAAGTTATGAACGGACAGATTGAAGTGGATTCTACTTATGGTGCCGGATCTACATTTACCATTTCTCTGATTCAGTATAAACCTGAAGAAGAAGTTGTAACGGGTTCTGTGGATATTAATTCCATCGAGAGAATCTCTAAGGAAGAAGCATCTAAGATGATAACTCCTGATATCAATGCTCTTATTGTTGATGATGATGAACTCAGCAGATCTGTTGCTGTGGGAGTTTTAAAGCAGATGGAGATGAAGGTTGATACTTCTGGCAGTGGTATCAATGCCATTGATATGGTCATGAATAATGAATATGATGTCATTTTCATGGATGCAGAAATGCCTGTAATGAATGGACTTGATGCTTTAAGAGAGATAAGAGAGATAGTTAAAGATAATGCCAGAACTGTGCCTGTTATAGCCATGAGCGTTGATGCTATTGGTGAAACTACAGAAGAATTAAAGAGAAATGGATTTAACGAAGTTATAGTTAAACCTCTTGATATTGTCAGTCTTGCAACAGTTATAGTTAAGACTATCCCATCTTCAATGATCAAGTACAAATCAAATGACATTGTTCAGTATATGAGCGAGTCCAGATATAGCGAAGGATTAAATATCCTTCAGCAGTATATCGATGTAGTTGGTACACTTGAAAAGATTGGTGGAAATATCGATGTATATAATAAGATCCTTGATACTTATTATAATCAGAATCTTACTATAACAGATGAATTAAAAGAGAAGTTTACTGAAAACTACAGAGCTTTTAGAAACAGGATTCATAATATAAGAACCTCAGCCCAGAATATCGGCGCTTTGGATCTTTATAAAGAGATCACAATGATCAATGCGGCTATTAATATCGGTAATAGAAGCTACGTAAGAGATAACCTGGATAAGCTTTGTAAGAATCTAGAAGATATCCAGGATATTGTTGGAGATTATCTTGATTTTGTTGATTCAAAACAGGGTACATCTGACGAAGAATATGCTTCAAGAGCTGTATCTGACAGAACTGAGATACTTACTTCTTCGGATAAAAAAGAAATATCAGAAGTTCGTGGAAGAGAAGAAAAGGAGCCTGATGAGGTAAATGCAGCTGACGAAGTAAAGATCAGAGATGAAAAGCCGTTAGGAACAGTCAGCCTTGATAAGCTTACCAATATCCAGTTGGCTGTAGATGGTAAAGACTATGATAAAGTAAGAGAGATTGTTGATGACATCGCATCTCAAAAATATCAGGGTGATGATAATGAATTTGTTGAAGTACTTTTAAAGAGTGTAAACGACGAAGATTATGACACAACTAAGGAACTTATCATTACTTATATAGAACTTAAACAGTAATAAATTTTAGCGAGGTGATCCTATGCTTAAAGGAAAAAATATTTTGCTTGGAATAACAGGTGGTATAGCTGCCTATAAGATGGCAAATACTGCCAGTATGCTGGTTAAACTGGGGGCAGACGTTCATGTAATAATGACCCGTAATGCTACTAAGTTCATTACAGCTGAGACTTTAGAAATCCTTACAAAGAATAAGGTTTTTGTGGATGTATTTGATGAATATGAGGATAAGACTATAGTTCCTCATATTGAATTAGGCACTTCTGCGGATTGTATCCTTATTGCTCCATGCTCAGCAGATGTAGTGGGTAAGATTGCAAATGGAATAGCTGATGATATGCTTACAACAGCTGTTCTTCCTGCTAGATGTCCTATCCTTATTTGTCCATCAATGAACGTTTATATGTATGAGAATAAGATCGTTCAGGATAATATCAGCAAGCTTAAGAGATTTGGTTATACCATAATAGAACCTTCAGAAGGCCACTTAGCCTGTGGTTATGATGGAAAAGGAAAACTCCCTAAGGAAGAATATCTTGTGGAGCAGGTTCTTGATGCGGTGGCATTTGAGAAGGACCTGGCAGGAAAGAAGGTTGTAGTGTCAGCAGGACCTACAGAAGAATCTTTTGATCCTGTGAGATTTATCACAAATCATTCATCTGGTAAGATGGGTTATAGTCTTGCAAGAGTTGCCAGAATGAGAGGGGCTAATGTTACCCTTGTTTCTGGACCTGTAAGTATCCCAATGGTGGATGGAGTTAAAGGAGTAATGGTCAAATCTGCAGAGGATATGTTTAATGCAGTGACTAAAGAAAGTGAAGACGCAGATATTGTGATAATGGCAGCGGCTGTAGCTGACTATACACCTGCTGTTGTTGCAGACAATAAGATAAAGAAAAAAGATGGAGATTCATCACTTCAGCTTAAAAGAACTAAAGATATACTTAAGTATTTAGGAGAACATAAGAAGATGGGCCAGTTTATATGTGGCTTTTCCATGGAAACACAGGACCTTATCGAGAATTCTTCCCGGAAACTGGAGAAAAAGAATTGCGATATGATATGTGCAAACCTTCTTACAGAGCCTGGAGCAGGGTATAAGGTGGATACTAATGTTATCACTGTTATCACTCATGAGGGATTAGAAAAACTTCCTATGATGTCTAAGGTGGATTGTTCTGCCGCAATACTGGATAGAATTGTTAAAAAAATGGACGAAACCAGATTGTAAAAATGTAGTTTTATAAAGTTTATTGCCTATATCTCTAAATGGTGTAATACTTTGGCTTAGAGTTGGCATATTGAATAGTTTTTACATTTATGATAAAATAATGAAGCGCATATTATGCGCTTCATTTTGGGTAATTTAGGAGGACTTGCTAGAGATGGAACGTTATAAGGAAGAATTCATTGAATTTATGATCGATTGTAATGTGCTTAAATTCGGTGATTTTGTTACTAAAAGTGGAAGAAAGACACCTTTTTTTGTAAATACAGGTTTTTACAGAAGTGGTTCTCAGCTTGCAAGACTTGGTAAATATTATGCCAAGGCAATAAATGAGAAATTTGGACTTGATTTTGATATTCTTTTTGGACCTGCATATAAGGGAATTCCTCTTACAGTTGCAACGACTATGGCCATCAGTGAGGAATATGGAAAGGATATTAAATATTGCTCAAATCGTAAGGAAGTTAAGGATCATGGTGATACAGGTATCCTTCTTGGAAGCCCTATTTCTGATAATGATAAAGTAATAATCATTGAGGATGTTACTACAGCCGGAACATCTATCAAAGAGACACTTCCTATCATCAAAGCTCAGGGAGATGTATCTGTTCTTGGACTTTGCGTATCTGTAGATCGTATGGAACGTGGTGAGAAAAAGAGCGCTCTTACTGAAATTGAAGAGAATTATGGCCTTAAGACTACAGCTATTGTTACTATGGCTGAGGTTGTTGAGCATCTTTATAACAAGCCTTATAAGGGAAAAGTTATCATTGATGATGAAATAAAAGGCCGAATTGATGCATATTATGAGCAGTATGGTGCTTAATTTTGCGAAAGGATAAGGTATAAATTATGGAGAGAGTATATAAGGTTATGAAGGGCGCTGGTTCATATAATATTGTGATCGGCATTCTTCTTATTGTGTTTGGAATTACATTAGGAGTTCTTAACATTGTCGCAGGCGGTAAACTGCTCAAGACAAAAAGCAATATATTATTTTAATTATTTAGACCGGTAAATATTTCTTTACCGGTTTTTAAATGGAATTTGGAGGATTAAAAATGGATAATATTGATATGAAGATACTTAAGTGTCTTAAGGGTAATGCGAGACTTACAGCATCTTCCATCAGTGAGGAAATCAATCTTTCTGTATCTGCTGTAATTGAAAGAATCCATAAACTTGAGACATCAGGACTTATTAAGGGATATACAATTGATATCGATCAGAAAAAATTAGGAAACAATATGGTTGCTCTTATGGAAGTATCACTTAAGCATCCGGATTACTATGAAGGATTTGTTAAGCTGGTGCAGGACAATAACAGTATTGCTTCTTGTTATTATCAGACAGGTGAATTTGACTTTGTCCTTCGTATTGTTACTGATACTACAGAAGGACTTGATAATGCATATAAGGATATTAAGGGATATGAGGGCGTAGAAAAGACAGAGACTCATATTGTTCTTCGTACCATTAAAGAAGAATTAGCACTTCTTCCAGACAGAGATTTAGACAAGTAATATTGATCAAACAAAGGTATTTGGCATGCTTAAGGATGATATTTTAAGGGAATTAGAGCAGAACAGGGGAAAGGCTATCTCCGGACAGGAAATGGCTGATAAATTTAATGTGTCTAGAAATGCCATTTGGAAGGCAATCAACTCCCTAAAAAATTCAGGCTATAATATAGAGAGTCATAGAACTTTAGGATATTATATTCCAAATGATTCAGATGTGATATCAGAGGAAGGCATAAGGAATTTCCTTCCTGAAGAATTAAAGGATATTAATATCATAACATATGATATATTAGATTCTACAAATAATGAGGCAAAGCGACTTTTAGCAAATGATGAGAATGTTGCACCATGCCTCATTATTTCTGATGGACAAACTAATGGAAGAGG
The DNA here is from genome assembly GCA_017420535.1 of Eubacterium sp. Taxonomy (GTDB): domain Bacteria; phylum Bacillota; class Clostridia; order Lachnospirales; family Lachnospiraceae; genus Eubacterium_Q. Next base: position 25,401 of record JAFOIV010000048.1, read on the forward strand.
AAGGGGCAAAAAAAGCTTCCTATCTGAAAAAGGAAAAGGCATATATATGTCCTTTGTCTTTTCTAAGGAATTCTCTCAGGATAAATCAGAGCTTATAACTATATTTGCAGCTGTGGCTGTTAAAAGAGTCATAGAGAGATATATAAAGGACGAAGTGGGCCTTAAATGGGTAAATGATATCTTTTATAAGGGTAAGAAGGTGGCAGGAATTTTAACTGAGGCCATATCAGATCTTGAAAGTAAGACAATCTCTACAGTGATAGTAGGGATAGGTATCAATATAAAAAAATTTGATGTTCCAGAGGAGCTGAAGGACGTAATCGGATTTTTAAATATTGATGAAGTACCAAGGATAAAAATTTCTTCTGAAATTGTAGAGGAGTTATATAAAATTTTTAACGATAATGATGTTGAGAAGATAAAAAAAGAATATTTTTTAAGATTGATAGACCCCGAAAAATCACGGGTTTAAGCCGTTTTGTCAAAGGTAAGAAAAAATTGTAAAAAAAAATTGAAAATTTGTGTTGACACATATATAGAGTTGTGATAATATTCATTTTGTCGTCAGCGAGAAGCACTGAGGACAACAACAAAAAAGTAAGCGCGAGTGGCTCAGCGGTGGAGCGTCTCCTTGCCAAGGAGAAGGTCGCGGGTTCGATTCCCGTCTCGCGCTCTTCACTTTGAAAAGGGACTAATTAGTTAGTCCCTTTTTTCGTATATGAAAGGTTAGGTTATAGATGGCTGAAGAGAATAAGGCTGAAGTTAATAAGCCTAAAAAGAAGACAATTTTTAAAAAAGTTAACCACAAGATAAAAGAATCATATAAGAAGCCGGCTTCATTCTGGTTTATTTTTTGTGCAGTCTGGGGACTTGTAATGGAATTTGCACTGGAAGTTTTAAGTAGAAGATCCATCATTGCTGCCGGACTTTTTGTTATCAATTCACCACTGGTATTCTTATATAACTTCCTTATCATATTCTTTACACTGACGGTAGGGTTGTTATTCAGAAAGAGAGCATTTCTTTTAGCTCTTATATCAGTTCTTTGGATAACTGCTGGTGTCACAAACTTTGTAGTGCTGGGATACAGGATAACACCATTTTCTGCTATCGATCTTCTGATGGTATCAGATGTGTTCAGTATGTTGGACATTTACTTTAATCCATTACAGCAGATTCTGTTATTTGTTGCTTTAGGACTGGCTGTGGTACTTATTGTCATTGCTTTTATCAAGATTCCTAAGGTTAAAAAGGGAAATGTACATTTTATCGCAAATGTCATAGTGTGCCTTGTATCATTTTTAGCAGTTTATGTAATGACAATCCTTGGAATTAAGACAAAACTTATTTCAGATGCATTTGCGAATCTGCCATCTGCATATAGCGATTATGGATTTGTTTATTGCTTTACTAACAGTATCATCGATAATGGTGTTTCAAAGCCGGATAATTATAACGAAGATACCGCAAGAGAATTATATTCTAAGATTGTGGAAACAGACCAGAAGATTCCTCTTTCCCAGAGACCGGATGTAATAATCATCCAGATGGAATCATTTTTCGATATAAATCGTACAAATGATATGCATACAGATATTGATCCTATTGCGAACTTCAACAAGTTTAAGGAAGAATATCCATCGGGTTATCTTACAGTTCCGGCAGTTGGTTCCGGAACAGCTAATACTGAATTTGAGATGCTGACTGGAATGAAGTCAAAGATCTTTGGAGCAGGTGAATATCCATATAAGACTGTACTTACTTCAACTCCTATTGAATCACTTGCTTATTTATTCTCAAATTATGGTTATTCAACTCATGCGATGCATAATAATAAGGCAAAGTTCTATTCAAGAGATGAGACCTATGCCAATATGGGATTTGATTCATTTACTTCTCTTGAATATATGATAGATCCAACCTTTACAGAAACAGGATGGGCAAAGGATGAAGTCCTTGTTCCTGAAATTATGAAAACCCTTGAAGCTACAAGAACCAAGGATTTTATATTCTGTGTTTCTGTTCAGGGTCATGGAAGATATCCTAAGGATGAGCTTAAATGCGAGGAACATGTTAAATTAACCCGTGATGACGGGGACCCTGAACTTACAAATCAGTTTGGTTACTTCGTAAATCAGACTTATGAGATGGATCAGGTGGTTGCTGAATTAAAGAGGCAGCTGGACGAAAGAAATAAACCATATGTTCTTGTGCTTTATGGTGATCATATCCCGGCTCTTACCTTCTCTGATGGAGAAATAAGCGTGGGAGAAGACGACCAGACAGAATATGTGATAATTAATAACATTGGTATTACGAAAAAGGGAAATGATAAGGATATCATTGCCTATGAATTTCCTGACAGACTTCTTACTCTTATGAGAAAACGTAAGGGTGTTGCTGAACTGCTTCATCAAAAGCTTTACGATGAAAATGATACATCGGAATTTGATTATGCAATGCAATTCCTTCAGTATGATATGCTTTATGGTGACAAATATATCTATGATTATATTCCTGAATATAAGAGAGTAGATATGACCATGGGCTTAAAAGAGTATAAGATCGTTCTTACATCAGCTGAGTATGACGATAAAGGACTTACATTAAAGGGTGAGAATTTTACTCCTTATTCTGTGGTGATTATTAATAATAAACGTCAGACTACTGAATACATAGATAAGAATACTATCCGTGTTGATTCTTCTAATCTGAAAGGTGATGTGGAATCTGGAACAGAAATTGTTGTAGGACAGATTGATAAGGATGATCACGAGCTATCACGTACCAATATGTTGATTTTTGAGGAAGACAAGAAATAATAGCGCGATACGCCCGAGGTGCAATAAATTTTCGGGCGTTTTTTAATGATTTTAAAATTAGCCAAAAAAAATTAGTTTTAAACTGGTTTTTTCGTGTTGACACTGCTAAATTGTACTGTTAACATAGAACGAAAATGATTTTTATTTATTTTAGAAAATGACTTAAGTATCATTAGATACTTTCATCATAAAATTTATAAAAAAGAAAGAGGAAAAAAGAATGAGCAAGATTATTGGCGAAGGAATTACATTTGATGATGTTCTCCTTGTCCCTGGTTATTCAGAAGTTCTCCCAAATCAGGTGGACTTAAGGACACACTTAACTAAGACTATTGAACTGAATATCCCACTCATGAGTGCTGGTATGGATACCGTTACAGAGCACAGAATGGCTATTGCCATGGCAAGACAGGGTGGAATCGGTGTTATTCACAAGAATATGAGTATTGAAGCTCAGGCAGAAGAAGTTGATATGGTTAAGCGTTCTGAAAATGGTGTTATCTCAGATCCATTTTCACTTACAGGCGATAAGACATTAAAAGACGCTGATGATCTTATGGCAAAGTTCCGTATCTCAGGTGTTCCAATCGTTGAAAAAGATGGAAAGCTTGTAGGTATCATTACAAATCGTGATCTTAAATTCGAAACAGATTATACAAAGCTTATTAAAGACGTTATGACAAGTGACGGACTTATTACAGCTAAGGAAGGTGTTACTCTTGAAGAGGCTAAGGAGATCCTTGGCAGAGCTCGTAAAGAGAAGCTTCCTATCGTTGATGAGAACGGAAATTTAAGAGGACTCATTACTATTAAAGATATAGAGAAAGCTATCAAGTATCCACAGGCTGCCAAGGATTCACATGGAAGACTTCTTTGTGCTGCAGCTGTTGGTGTTACTGGCGATGTTACAGACCGTATAGATGAGCTTGTTAAGTCACATGTTGATGCAGTTGTTATCGATACAGCTCATGGTCATTCAGCAAACGTTCTTAAAGTATTCAGAATGATCAAGGATAAGTATCCTGAACTTCAGGTTATTGCAGGTAACGTTGCTACATACGAAGGAACAAAGGCTATGATCGAGGCTGGTGTAGATGCAGTTAAGATCGGTATCGGACCTGGTTCAATCTGTACAACACGTATCGTTGCTGGTATCGGTGTTCCTCAGGTTACAGCTGTTATGAATGCTTATGCAGCAGCTCATGAAGCTGGTATCCCTGTTATCGCTGATGGTGGTATCAAGTATTCAGGTGATATCACAAAGGCGCTTGCTGCTGGTGGCAGCGTATGTATGATGGGTTCAATGTTTGCAGGTACTGATGAAGCTCCTGGAGCATTTGAATTATATCAGGGAAGAAAATATAAGGTATATCGTGGAATGGGTTCACTTGCTGCTATGGAAGCTGGTTCTAAGGACCGTTATTTCCAGGCTGGTGCAAAGAAGCTTGTTCCAGAAGGTGTTGAAGGAAGAGTTGCATATAAGGGCAGCGTAGAAGATACAGTATTCCAGCTTATTGGTGGACTTCGTTCAGGTATGGGATATTGTGGAGCTGCTACAATTGAAGAGCTTCATGAGAAGGCTCAGTTTGTTAAGATCACAGCTGCTGCTCTTCGTGAAAGTCATCCACATGACATTCAGATCACAAAAGAAGCACCAAATTATTCAAGCCAGATGTAAGGAATAAAAAGAGATGAATATTAAAAGAGAAGATACAAGAAATGTTGCAATTATCGCCCATGTAGACCATGGTAAGACAACCTTAGTTGATGCACTTTTGCATCAGAGCGGTGTTTTCCGTGCTAATGAAGAAGTTGCAGAAAGAGTAATGGACTCAAATGATATTGAAAGAGAAAGAGGTATCACAATCCTTTCAAAGAATACAGCTGTTATGTATAATGACACAAAGATCAATATCATTGATACTCCAGGCCATGCAGATTTTGGTGGAGAAGTAGAGCGAGTTCTTAAGATGGTTAACGGTGTTATCCTTGTAGTTGACGCATTTGAGGGACCAATGCCACAGACAAGATTTGTACTTCAGAAGGCTCTTTCACTTGATCTTTCAGTTGTTGTTTGTGTAAATAAGATTGATAGACCTGATGCAAGACCTGAAGCAGTAGAAGAAGAAGTTCTTGAGCTCCTTATGGATCTTAACGCTTCTGATGAGCAGCTTGACTGCCCATTTGTTTATGCTTCAGCAAGAGATGGAATCTGCTCTTATACAGCAGATGAAAGAGGAACAGATATGAAGCCTCTTTTTGAGACTATTGTAAATCATATCCCTGCTCCGGAAGGCGATCCAGAAGCAGGCCTTCAGGTACTTATTTCTACTATCGATTATAACGAATTCGTTGGTCGTATCGGTGTAGGTAAGATTGATAATGGTACTATTAAAGTTAACCAGGAAGCTCTTATCGTAAATCATCATGATACAGATAGAAAAGAAAAAGTTAAGATCACAAAGCTTTATGAATATAATGGACTTGCCAAGGTTGAAGTAAATGAAGCTACAGTTGGTTCAATTGTTGCTATTTCAGGTATTGCAGACCTTAAGATCGGAGATACAATCTGTTCTCCTGATATGCCAAATGCAATTCCATTCCAGAAGATTTCTGATCCTACTATCAGTATGAACTTTATTGTTAATGATTCACCTCTTGCCGGTAAGGAAGGTAAATTCATTACATCAAGACATTTAAGAGATAGATTGTTCAGAGAACTTAATACAGACGTATCACTCCGCGTTGAAGAGACAGAATCAACAGACTGCTTCAAGGTTTCAGGACGTGGTGAGCTTCATCTTTCAGTTCTTATTGAGAATATGAGACGTGAAGGATACGAATTCGCTGTATCTAAGGCAGAAGTTATTTATAAATATGACGAGCGTGGTAAGAAGAGTGAGCCATATGAGATTGCTGTTGTTGACGTTCCTGATGAATTTGCTGGAACAGTCATCAATATGATGAGCATCCGTAAGGGTGAACTTTCAGGTATGTCACCATCAGATAGTGGTACAACAAGACTTGAATTCAGAATCCCTTCACGTGGACTTATCGGATTCCGTGGACCTTTCCTTACTGCTACAAAGGGTAACGGTGTTATCAATACTATCTTTGACGGATATGATGACTATAAGGGTGATATGAACTACAGATCTAACGGATCTCTCATTGCATTCGAAAATGGTACTTCAATCACTTATGGTCTTTTCAATGCTCAGGAAAGAGGTACACTCTTTATTGGAGCTGGTGTTGAAGTATATGCCGGAATGGTAGTTGGTGAGACAGGTAAGGCTGAAGATATCGAAGTTAATGTTTGTAAGACAAAGCATCTTTCAAATACTCGTTCTTCAGGAGCCGATGATGCTCTTAAGCTTGTACCACCTAAGGTTATGTCACTTGAACAGGCTCTTGACTTCCTTGATAATGATGAACTCCTTGAGATCACTCCAAAGAGTCTTCGTATCAGAAAGAAGATCCTTGATTCACGTATGCGTATGCGTGCAAATCGTAAGTAATAATCTTTATATATGAACTTTAAACCCTTTCTTTTCGTCTTGTAGTTATATCAGCAGGATTTTAAGAAAGGGTTTCGCTGTATATAAAACGGCAATTTTTTGTTTTTTTTAAGTGAGGTTTTTATTTGGATAATAATGATAAGATTTATGTCATAGGACATAAGAATCCTGATACTGATTCAGTTTGTGCTGCTATTTGTTATGCTTATTTAAAGAATCAGCTTGACGATAAGAATTATGTGCCATGTCGTGCTGGAGCACTTAATCAGGAGACAACATTTGTACTTAAAACATTTAATATTGAGCCACCTAAGCTTGTGGAAGGTATGTATACACAGGTTAAAGATGTAGAGTATAGACATATGGATGGCGTTAAGGGTGACATTTCCCTTAAGAGAGCATGGGAGATCCTTTCGGAATCTGGTGCAACAACCCTTCCGGCTGTTGATGACCATGATTTTTTAACGGGAGTGATAACTTATAAAGATATTGCCATGTCTTATATGGATATTCTTGATAATACTGTACTAACAAAGGCCAGAACCAGCTATAACAATATCATTGATACTCTTGCTGGTAAGATGGTGGTGGGAGATGCGTCAAAGCATGTAAGACCAGGTAAGGTTCTTGTAGCTGCCGCTAATCCTGATCTTATGGAGAATTATATAAATAAAGATGATATCGTTATTCTTGGTAACAGATATGAATCACAGCTTTCAGCAATCCTTATGAATGCTCAGTGTATAATTGTCTGTGATGGAGCAGATGTATCTGTATCTATTACTAAAATGGCTGAAGATCATGATTGTACAGTTATCAGTTCTCCTTATGATACTTATACAGTTGCCCGTCTTATAAATCAGAGTATTCCTATCAGCTTCTTTATGAAGACTGATAATCTTATCACATTTGATACAGAAGACTATATCTCTGATATAAGAGACGTACTGGCTTCTAAGAGATATCAGTATTATCCTGTGCTGGATGAAACAGGTAAATATGTGGGACTTCTTTCACAGCGTAATTATTTGAATGCAAATCCTAAGAAAGTAATCCTTGTGGATCATAATGAAAGATCTCAGGCTGTAGATGGAATTGAAGAAGTTACACTTCTTGAGATAATAGATCATCATAGGATAGGTGGAATATCTACTATGAATCCTATTTATTTCAGAAATCAGCCTCTTGGATGTACTGCAACAATTATATATCAGATGTTTTTGGAGCAGGGTGTTGAGATACCTGAGAAGATTGCAGGACTCCTTTGTTCAGCTATCATTTCAGATTCATTGCTCTTTAGATCACCTACCTGCACAAAATATGATGAAGAAGTAGCAAGAGAACTTGCCCGCATTGCCCGTATCGATCTAGACAGTTATGGTGTTGCAATGCTTAATGCAGGCAGCAAGCTTAAGGATAAGACTGATGAAGAGATCTTCAATCAGGATTATAAGATATTTACATCAGATGATATAAAGTTTGGTGTAGGTCAGATATCAGCTTTTAATTCTTCAGTACTTTCAAATGTAAGCGACAGACTTAAGAATTATATAAATAATGTGTTTGAAGAAAAAGAAGTTGATTGTATCTTCTTTATGCTTACAAATATTCTTACCGGAGATACAAATATGCTTTATTTCGGTAAGTCGGCTGATAATATTCTTATGCATGCTTTCCCTAATGCGGAAATTGATGAAGAAAAGATCATTCTTAAAAATTGTGTTTCAAGAAAGAAGCAGGTTATACCAGCGATGGTTGCTGCTATACATGAAATGGCAACTTTATAATTTGATTAAAGGAGGCTTATATGAATAATACAACCAAGGCAAAATATGAGCTGGCTGCTAAGATGCTTAAGGCTCGTATTGATGAAGCAGAGATAATGATGATGTCTGGGCTTACAGAAGACCAGATCAAGAGACTTAAGACAGAACTTGCTGATCAGATAGAATCAAAAGAGGTTTATTTAAATCTTTCTGATAAAGATACAGACCAGTTTATGGTAAAATCAGATTCTAAAAAGGCTGAAGAACCTGAAGATAAATAATCTTTAAATAATCCTATAAACTGCTTTTTTCAAAAATAAAAAACCACCTCTGTCAAAGGGCATGTTTAGTTCCGGGGCAGAGGTGGTTTTTTGTTTTAATAATCAGCTTTATCTAATGTGATATTACTTATATATTCTTCGTTTTTATCAATAACCTGCTGCATTACGCTAGGTCCTGGAGCTCCAAGAGTAATACGTTTATCAACGCAGGTTTTAAGGCTTATTGCATCATAAATATCATTTTCAAATGTTGGATCGATTTCTTTTAATTCTTCTAAAGAAAGTTCATGGATCGCCTTATCTTTATCGATGCAGTAAAGAACCAGTCGTCCGATTATACCGTGAGCATCTCTGAATGGTACGCCTTTTTTAACCAGATAGTCTGCTGCGTCAGTGGCATTTGTAAAGCCATTCATAGCAGATCTTTCCATGTTTTCTTTATTAAGCTTCATAGTGCTTATCATTCCACGGAAAAGCATTATGCATCCCTTAACAGTATCGATAGCATCGAAGGTAAGTTCCTTATCTTCCTGCATATCTTTATTGTAAGCAAGAGGGATTCCCTTCATGGTAGTAAGCATTGAAGTGAGGGCACCATATACACGGCCTGTCTTACCACGGACTAATTCAGCAATATCCGGATTCTTCTTCTGTGGCATGATAGAACTTCCTGTACTATAGGCATCATCTAATTCTACAAACTGATATTCATTTGAATTCCAGATGATTATCTCTTCAGAAAATCTTGAAAGATGCATCTGTATTGTTGAAAGACCGGAGAGAAGCTCAATCACATAGTCTCTATCAGATACTGAATCCATGCTGTTAAGAGTTGGTCCTTTAAAATCCAGAAGAGAAGCAGTATACTCTCTATCCAGTGGATATGTGGTTCCGGCTAAGGCTCCGGCTCCTAAAGGGCAATAATTCATTCTGTCATATATATCCTGCATTCTTGAAAGGTCACGCTTGAACATTTCCATATATGCGCCTACGTGGTGGGCAAATGTTACAGGCTGAGCTTTTTGTAAATGAGTAAAGCCTGGCATGAAAGTATTGAGGTTTTCCTTCATTATCTTCTGAAGTTCTTTAATGAGAAGCAGTAATTCTTCTTCAATTTCAGAAATTTCATCTCTTACATAAAGTCTCATGTCGAGAGCAACCTGATCATTTCTGCTTCTTCCTGTATGAAGCTTCTTTCCAGCGTCCCCAATCCTGTCTATAAGATTTGCCTCAACAAAGCTGTGAATATCTTCGTATTTAGATGTGATCTCTAATCTGCCTTCAGTTACATCTGTATAGATTGATTGAAGACCTTTAAGGATCGCTTCCATCTCGTTAGTTGAGATGATATTTTGCTTTCCAAGCATTTTTGCGTGGGCCATACTTCCCTTGATATCCTGTTTGAAGAACTTCTGATCAAATGTTATGGAAGCATTAAAATTATAAACCAGTTGATCTGTTTCTTTAGTGAAACGTCCGCCCCAGAGTTGAGCCATATCTTACCTTACCTTTCTTATGAATTCAATTTAACACTTTAATTTACTGAATCATTTTACAACAGTTATTTGTTGCTATCAAGTTGTAAATGATGCTATTATAGAAGTCGTGGTGAAAGTATTTATTAGGAGATGAGACTTGGTATGAAAAAATTATTAGTAAAGATCGTATATATATTTTTCTTCCTTACAGTTATCATAGCAGTGATTGATTTTACAACAGGTTTCAACCCTGCATCTAATCTTTATCATTTAGGTGATGCTTATGACGGACTTTCAGGACTTGCAGCTAAACTTAATAATGATATAGCAAAAAAGACGGAAGGATCCGTGTCTTACTACATAAAGAATATAGATGATTCAGAACTTCAACAGATCAATTACAGTCTTAATAATATAAATGGCAGCGTAAAATCCATAAAGATCTATCCTGCCTTTTTAGGTATTAGAAAAGTGGATTTTGAAATAGAAAGATCAGATAACAGTTATGTTATCGATGCTTATCTTACAGGAGCTCCAATTCCTGAAGAAAGAGCTGAAGCTATACACTTATATCATAAGGTATGTCTTGTTCTTGATACATGTATAAAAAATGAAATGACTGAATACGAGAAAGAAAAGAGACTCCATGATTATATTATAAAGAACTGTGAGTATAGTTTTGGCAGTGATGATAATGATCATGAATATAGAGCCTATGGTGCTTTAGTTGAAGGACAGGCGGTGTGCAATGGTTATGCGGAGGCATTTTCTTTGCTGCTTTCCTGTGCTGGGATTGAAAATGAGTTCGTTGTTGGAACAGCTACATCTGATGGTGAAGAAGAAAACCATGCCTGGAATCATGTAAGGATAAATGGAGAATGGTATAATGTTGACAGTACCTGGGATGATCCGGTAGGGGAAAACAATATCATTGTTCATGTTTATTTTAACGTGACAGATGATATCCTATGGAAAGACCATTATTGGGATAAAGAAGCTTATAAAAAATGTGATTCTAAATCCTGGAATTATTATAATCGTGAAGGGATTTTCTTCACAGATCAGGATAACATGATTAAAAAAGCCACTGAAATTGCTACTTTTCATGGCAGTGGGGTGATCGAACTTGGTTATTCCGGTTTTGCTTTTAGTCCTGATAAGCTTCAGGAAATGTATACTTCAGAAAGAGTAACATCCCTTAGTTATATGACTCTCGGAAGTGATGACTATAATGTGCTTGTTGTGGTGGTAAATTAAGAGGTTTTATGATTAGTTTAGAAATAACAGATGTTAAAAGGTTTATAACCAGTCTGCTTCAGGATGAATCCTTCGATGTACTTAAACTGGTGAAGCTGGAATTGAGGACCATGGTGGATTTTACCATTGATGGAAAGATCAATAAAGCTTACTTTGATGATGAAAAGGATGTTAGCGATAACTATGCATCCTGGCATGAGATGAAGAATCATTTTTATCAGATGATAAGAGGAAGCGTGCTTCCCCTTAGTTTTAAGATAGTGCTGGCTCTTCCTTTGGATGAGGTTAAGAAACTTGTAAATGAAAATGAAGAGTTGGGCATTAGACCAGAGGATGTCAGCCTTATAACTTATAATATCCTTTACGACAGAGAGAAAATGATAGTTACTACCGGACTTGCAATGAAAACCTTCAGTCTGGATAAGATTTTTCCTATGGAATGCGATGAATATCTTAAGAAACGAATTGAAAAAATAGTCATTTAGTTTATTAGCACTCGGATGGTTCGAGTGCTAATTTTTTCTTGACTTATATATTGTATAGAACTAAAATGATTTTTGGTGTAATACACCAGTAGTTTATTATATAGAAAAGAGGAATGTAACGTGAGTCAGGCAAAAGGAAGTTTAACAATTAACAGTGAGAACATATTCCCAATTATTAAGAAATGGCTTTATTCTGATCATGATATTTTTATCAGAGAGCTTGTGTCAAATGGTGTTGATGCTATTACTAAGTTAAAGAGACTTTCATCAATTGGTGAAGCAAAAATTCCTTCAGGAGAAAAATACAAGGTAACAGTATATTCAAGCGCTAAAGATAAGACACTTACATTTGTTGATAATGGTATCGGTATGACTGAAGAAGAGGTTGAAAAGTATATCAACCAGATCGCATTTTCAGGCGCTACTGATTTCATGAATAAATATAAAGATAAAGATGCAAATGATCAGATCATCGGTCACTTTGGATTAGGTTTCTACTCAGCTTTCATGGTAGCTGATAAGGTTACTATTGAAACTCTGTCCTACCAGGAAGGTGCTAAGCCTGTATATTGGGAATGCGACGGTGGTACAGAATATACCATGGGTGAAGGGGATTATGAGACTCGTGGTACAAGGATAACCCTTGATCTTTCAGAGGATTCACTGGAATTTGCTAATGAATATAAGGTAAGAGAAGTAATAAATAAGTATTGTTCTTTTATGCCTGTTGAAATCTATTACGTAAATGTAGATGAAGAAGAGAAGAAGGCAAAAGAAAAAGTTGATGAGATAGATGCTGAGGTTGTAAATGACGAAGAAGACGACCTTATAGGTGACACATCTAAAAAGGATGAGAAAAAGGAAGAAAAAAAGGAAGAAAAAACAGATAAAGAAGAGAAGAAAGAACTTCCTTTAAATGATACAAATCCTTTATGGATGAGAACTCCTGGTGAATGTAAAGACGAGGATTATAAGGATTTCTACCAGAAGGTTTTCTATGATTTTAAGGAACCACTTTTCTGGATCCATCTTAATATGGACTATCCATTTAATTTAAAGGGAATCCTTTACTTCCCAAGAATAAATCCTAATACTGATCCTCTTGAAGGAAAGGTTAAACTTTATAACAATCAGGTTTTCGTTGCTGATAACATCAAAGAAGTTATCCCTGAATTCCTTCTTGTATTAAAGGGAGTTATTGACTGTCCTGATCTTCCTCTCAACGTAAGTAGATCAGCTCTTCAGAACGATGGTTTTGTTAAGAAGATATCAGACTACATCACAAAGAAGGTTGCAGATAAGCTTACTGGCATGTGCAAGACAAAGAGAGAGGAATACGAGAAACTCTGGGATGATCTTTCACCATTCATTAAGTATGGCTGCCTTAAGGATGAAAAGTTTAATGAGAAGATGCATGACTATATCATTTATAAGAATTTAAGTGGTAAATATGTATCTCTTCCTGAATATTTAGAAGCAGGAAAAGAAAAGTATAAGAATAAAGTATTCTATGTAACTGACGAACAGGCACAGTCACGCTATATTCAGATGTTTAAGGATGAGGAAATGGATGCTATCATTATGACTCATAATATTGATAATCCATTTATCACAAATCTTGAAGTTAAGGAAAATGCTGATAAGAAGGAAGAGGAACAGATCAAGTTCCTTAGAATTGATTCAGATGTAAGTGAGAACTTTAAGGGAGAGCAGCTTTCAGAGGAAGATGCTAAGAAATATACTGATGAATTAACAGAGACATTTAAGAAGGCTCTTAATGTTGAGAAGATTAACATTAAGGTTGAGGTGCTTAAGGATAGCTCTATATCTTCAATCTTAACTCAGTCAGAACAGGAAAGACGTATGGCTGAAATGATGAAGATGTATGCTATGGCTGGCATGGGCGGAATGGATTTTGGTAAGGAATCAGAGACTCTTGTACTTAACTATAGTAATGATCTGGTTAAGTATGTGCTTGAAAATCCAAAGGCAGAAATAACAGAAAAGATCTGTTGTCAGCTTTATGATCTTGCAGTTCTTTCAAATAAGCCTCTTTCAAAGGAAGAGCTTCCTAAATTTGTAGAGAGAAGTAATGAGATCTTAATGATGCTTGCAAAGAAAAACTAAAACTGATAAAGGAAAATAATATGACACCAACCTTCGACAATAAATTAATTAAGGAAAAGTATGGCGTAAATGCATTTGTTCTTAAAGTCATCGCTATGGCTGCGATGCTGATCGATCATATTGGAGCGGCAATTTTAGAATATCATCCTGCGGTGATGTATAATTCAAAACAGTCGCTGATACTGATGGATTATCTGTTAAGAGGTATAGGACGACTGGCATTTCCTATATTTGCCTTTTTAATTGTCGAAGGTTTTTTTAAGACTAAAAATGTTCTTAAATACAGCTTAAGACTATTTATATTTGCCCTCATATCAGAAGTACCTTTTGATATGGCGGTATTTAATAAGGTTGTGGATATAAAACATCAGAACGTATTTTTTACATTGCTGCTGGGACTGATCTCTATAATGATGGCAGATAGGATCAGACCTTTGTTTAAGCAAAAGAAGGTGGCAAAGCCTGTGGAAACATTGGTTTGCTATCTGATAGCTTTGTTCTATGGTTTTGTGGCACTGCTGCTTAACACAGATTATTCCGTTTTTGGTGTACTTATTATATTTACTTTTTATTATTTTAATGATAAAAAGAGTAAATGTTATTTTATAAATTTTATTTTTATCCTTTGTTTTGGGATGCTTGAACTGTTTGCAGTTCCTGATGTTATCTTGTTCAGCTTATATAATGGGAAACATGGAAAAGCTTTGGATAAAAAACAGGTAAGAATAGGTTTTTATGCTTTCTATCCAATGAGTTTCCTTATATTATGGGCTTTGAGAAGGTATGTTTTTAAGTACTAAAAACACAATTAAATCACAATTTGAAATATTTTTTACTTGCATTATCTATTTTTGTGCGTTATAGTGTGCACGTTTGAAGAATATGTTTCGAATACTGTGAAGGGGATTACATATTACAATGAAGGAAAAGAAAATGGCAAAGAATTTAGTTATCGTTGAGTCACCAACAAAGGCAAAGACAATAAAGAAATTCCTTGGAAGCAATTATGAAGTTATAGCTTCAGAAGGACATGTTAGAGACCTTCCAAAGAGTGATATGGGCGTTGATATTGAAAATGATTTCGAGCCTCATTATATAACTATTCGTGGAAAAGGAGAGCTTCTTAACAAGTTAAGAAAAGCTGTTAAGAAAGCTGATATGGTTTATCTTGCAACTGACCCGGACCGCGAAGGGGAAGCAATCTCTTACCACCTTTCTGTTGCTCTTAAGCTTGAAGAAGGAAAATATAAGAGAATCACATTTAATGAAATTACAAAGAATGCTGTTAAGAAATCTATAAAAGAAGCCCGTCCTATAGATATGGATCTTGTAGACGCTCAGCAGGCCAGAAGAGTTCTTGACAGACTTGTGGGATATGAGATAAGCCCACTCCTGTGGCAGAAGGTTCATAAAAGAGGCCTTTCAGCAGGACGAGTTCAGTCTGTTACTCTTAAGATGATCAGTGACAGAGAAAAAGAGATAAATGATTTTATTCCAGAAGAGTTCTGGACAGTTGACGCATTTCTTAATGTGCCAGGACAGAAAGCTTCAGTAGATTTTAAATATTCTGGTGATCTTTCAAATGAGAAAGAAGCTGAAGCAGTATTAAAAAATGCTGAAAAAAATGACTTTAAGGTTGTTGATATAAAGAAGGGACAGCGTACCAAGAAGGCTCCGCTTCCTTTTACTACAAGTACACTGCAGCAGTCTGCATCAGGAAGACTTAATTTTGCTACATCTAAGACTATGAGAGTAGCTCAGCAGCTCTATGAAGGCGTTGAGATCAAAGGTCATGGAACAGTTGGTCTTATAACCTATCTAAGAACTGACTCAACTCGTGTTTCTGAAGAGGCTGATAAGGCAGCAAGAGAATACATTGCAAAGCAGTTTGGTGAGGATTATGTTTCAGATGAAGTAAGAACATCTAATAAGACAAAGAATGTTCAGGACGCTCATGAAGCTATCCGTCCTACAGATATCAGTCTTACACCACAGATGCTTAAAGGTGTTATCTCTGAGGAACAGTTTAAATTATATAATCTTATTTACGAGAGATTCCTTGCCAGCCGAATGAAGAATGCCTGCTATGATACATTTACTGTAAGTGTTTCTAACGGGAATGATATTTATAAGGCATCATCAAGCTTTGTATCTTTTGCAGGATTCTTAAATGTATATCCTCCAAAAGAAAAGGAGAAGAAACAGGCTGATTTCAATGGAATTAAGGCTGGAGATATCCTTTCTTCAGAAAAGATTGAAAAAGAGCAGCATTTTACAAGCCCTGTATCACATTATACAGAAGCAAGCCTTGTAAAAGCTATGGAAGATGCAGGAATTGGAAGACCTTCAACTTATGCACCTACAATTTCGACACTTCTTGCAAGACGTTATATAACAAAGGAAAAGAAAGACATTTATGTTACTGAACTTGGAGATGCAGTCAACAGTATCATGGAAAAGGCTTTCTCGGTAATAATCGACATTAATTTCACAGCTAATATGGAATCACTTCTTGATAATATAGGAGCTGGTGACATTAAATGGAAGGTTGTTGTTAAGAATTTCTATCCTGACCTTGCAGATGCGGTAAGTGAAGCTGATAAGACTCTTGAATCAATTCATATAGCAGATGAAGTATCTGATGTAAAATGTGACCTTTGTGGTGCTATGATGGTTGTTAAGTACGGGGCTTATGGTAAATTCCTTGCTTGTCCTAACTTTCCGGAATGTAAGAATACAATGCCTTATTTTGAAAAAATAGGTGTTGCTTGTCCTAAGTGCGGAAAGGATATAATTGTAAGACGTACCAAGAAGGGTAGAGCATTCTACGGCTGTATTGATTACCCTGAGTGTGACTTCATGTCATGGCAGAAGCCTCATGAGAAACATTGCCCACAGTGTGGCAAATATATGGTGATCAAGGGCAAAAAACTAGCATGTTCTGACCCGCAGTGTGGATATACAGAGGATTATGCAGATAAAAATGAAGAGTGAGACAAATTTTTGTAATTAGTTTCGAATCGATAAATTCTTTTTTAGTTGTATGACAATTTTTTGTTGTTAGCAAAGAAAGTTTGTGCTATATTTTAAATATGTATGGCGCAAACTTTTTTGTTTGCCTTTTATGACTTATTTTATAAAAAAGGAAGGTGTAAATATGAGTGTTCAGCTTCTGGATAGAACAAGGAAAATAAGCCAGCTGTTGCATAATAATACTTCTTATGTTGTGGTCTTTAGTGATATATGCAAATGCGTTGGCGACATTTTAGATGCCAATGTCCTTGTGGTTTCAGCTAAGGGGAAGGTTCTTGGAATCTACGAAAAAGAAGGACTTCCATTACTGCATGATATGTTAACTGAAAATGTTGGAGAAGTTATTGATGCAGAACTTAATGAAAGATTTTTATCAGTTCTTTCCACGAAAGAAAATGTGAATCTTCTTACTCTTGGATTTGACAATAATGATTTTTCAGCAATCATTCTCCCTATTGATTTTGCTGGAGAAAGACTTGGTTCAACATTTATTTATAGACCGAAAAATGATTTCCTTGTGGAGGATATCATTTTAAGTGAATACGTAAATACTGTCATAGAGCTTGAGATGATGAGAGCTATCTATGAAGAAGATACTGAGAGAAAACGAAATAAAGATATGGTTAAATCTGCCATGGATTCTCTTTCAGTGTCTGAAAAAGAAGCTATTAAGTTTGTATTTACAGAACTTGGCAAGAAACAGGGTAATCTTGTTGCATCTAAGGTTGCAGCAAAGAACAATATTACCCGTTCTATCATAGTAAATGCTATCAAGAAGCTTGAAAGTGCAGGGGTTATAGAAGCACGTTCTCAGGGTATGAAGGGAACATATATTAAGATCCTTAATGATGCTGTATTTGATTTTGACAGCGTGGATAATAAGGATGAAAATTAAATGATGAGGTGAAGATTCGATGAATACTGCTGTTATTATTGTACTTGTATTAGGTATCGCTCTTATTGCGGTTAGTTTTATTCTTACTAGTGATGAGAATAAGGAAGAAGAACAAGTTACTCCTGGGTTAAAGAGTGAATTATCTGAGGCTGATAAGAAACAGCTTAAAAAGATGACTGATTCATATATTAATGAATACAGTAAGAAAAAGGTTAAGGAATCTGTAAAGAATGCTGTTGATAATGAGATAAAAGAAAGAATCAACGCTAAGAGTTCAGATTTAGATAAAAAGATCAATGCTATCAATGAAGCTGCTGATAAAAAAGAGAAGGAGATCGATGAGAAATATTCTTCAGTATCAGAAACAGCTGAAAAGGCAAAGGTTGAGATCAATCAGGTATTTAACCTTGTAACAGAAAAAGAAAAAGAAGTAAAAACAATGCTTGGAGTTGCTGATGAATATAAGAAAGGTCTTGAAAAAATGAAGACAGACCTTCAGGAAGAGACTTCAAGAAAAGAAGCTGAAGAAAAGGCTAAGAAGGAAGCTGAGGAAGCAGAAAGATTAGAAAAGGAAGCTGAGGAAAAGGCTAAGAAAGAAGCCGAGGAAGCAGCAAAAGCGGCCGAAGAAAAGGCTAAGAAGGAAGCTGAGGAAGCAGAGAGATTAGCAAAGGAAGCAGAGGAAAAGGCTAAGAAAGAGGCTGAGGAAGCAGAGAGATTAGCAAAAGAAGCTGAAGAAAAAGCATTAAAAGAGGCTGAAGAAAAGGCTAAGAAAGAAGCTGAAGAAGCAGAAGACAGAGCCAGAAGAGAGGCCAGAAGAAAAGGTAATAAGAATAAAAAGCCTGAAAATAAAGTGGTTGATATCAAGAAGTTTAAGAAAAAGCCTAAGGAAGAAGAAAGACCTGCTGAGTCTTTAGATGAAATTCTCGCTGAAGAAGGAATTGATATTTCTGATGGCGATGTAAATGGTAATGTTATTGGCATGTACCAGGCTGGATTTAGTATTATCGAGATTTCAAAGGTTATGAAATTAGGTGTTAGTGATGTTAAGTACATCATTGATCATCAGAGTAAGTAGAAAAGGTGGGACGTTAGATGAATAGAAAATATTTACTTCGTGGTATCGGAATTGGTCTTATCATTGGATGTCTCGTTACTTATACTGCTTTTCGTACAGGTAATTATATTAAATCTAATGGAACAGTAGCTACAGCAGATGCTTCTGCAAAGACAACAGAAGCTACAACAGCTAAAGCAACCACAACGGAAGCAACCACAACAGAGGCAACCACAACAGAGGCAACTACAACAGAAGCAACTACAACTGAAGCAAAGACAACAGAAGTTGCCACTGAAGAAAAGACAACAGAAGTTGCAACTGAGGAAAAAACAACAGAAGCTGCTGAGTCAAAAGAAGTAAGCATCACTGTTTCAGCTGGAATGGGTTCAGAATCAGTTTGTTCTCTTCTTTATGAAGCTGGACTTATAGATGATGAATATGCATATAATTTATATCTTGAGAATAATGGATATGCCAGCAGTATCAGAGTTGGAACATTTACCTTTACTAAAGGAATGAGTGAAGCAGACATTGCAAATGTCCTTACTACTCAGGGAAGATAATAAAATGTGAATTTATGGCGTATATGTAAGATTTGTGCTTGCATATACGCTTTTTTTATGATAAACTCGACTTTGCGCGAAAAAATACATGCAGTTTTTGTGAGAATGGTGCCATTCAAGGGAATGGTTAGATCTCATAAAAAAAGGAAAACTGCAGATGAAAAAACCAGGAGGTAAATTATGAGCGTTATTTCAATGAAACAGTTACTCGAGGCAGGTGTTCATTTCGGACATCAGACAAGAAGATGGAATCCTAAGATGGCTAAGTACATCTACACAGAGCGTAACGGAATCCATATCATCGACTTACAGAAGACAGTAGGTATGATGGATGATGCTTACAAGGCAGTATTCGATTGTGCAGCAGAAGGTGGAAACATCCTTTTCGTTGGTACAAAGAAGCAGGCTCAGGATTCAATCCAGTCAGAAGCAGAGCGTTGTGGTATGTACTATGTTAACCAGAGATGGCTCGGTGGTATGCTCACAAACTTCAGAACAATCAAGTCAAGAATCGAAACTTTAAAGAAGTATGAGAAGATGGCTGAAGATGGAACATTTGATGTTCTTCCTAAGAAAGAAGTTGTTGAGATCAAGAAGGAAATGGACAAGCTTCAGAAGAATATCGGTGGTATCAAGGATATGAAGAAGATCCCAGATATGATCTTCATCGTTGATCCACGTAAGGAAAGAATCTGCGTACAGGAAGCTAAGGCTCTTAACATCCCTATCATCGGTATTGCAGATACAAACTGCGATCCAGAAGAACTTGATTATGTTATCCCAGGTAACGATGATGCAATCCGTGCAGTAAAGCTTATCGTTTCAAAGCTTGCTGACGCTGTTATCGAAGCTAACCAGGGTGCTGATGAAGCATCTCTTGATTCAGCTGAGACTGAAGAAGTTACAGAGTAATATATAATCAGGTTTAGGAGGATTTTAAAATGGCTATTACAGCTAAGGACGTTAAAGATTTAAGAGAAATGACTGGCGCTGGTATGATGGACTGCAAGAAGGCTCTTGCAGAGACAGACGGTGATGTACAGGCTGCTGTAGAATTCCTTCGTAAGAAAGGTCTTGCAACTGCAGAGAAGAAGGCTGGACGTATCGCTGCTGAAGGTATCGTAACAACAGTTGTTTCAGATGATGCTAAGAAGGCAACAATCATCGAAGTAAATTCAGAGACAGACTTCGTAGCAAAGAACGAAGTTTTCCAGACATATGTAAATGGTCTTGCAACACAGATTAACAATAATGATTATGCTGATATGGCTGCATTCCTTGCTGCTACATCAGAAATCGACAGCACAGCTACAGTTGAAGAGCATCACAAGGCTATGGTTGCTAAGATCGGTGAGAATCTTACAATCCGTCGTTTTGAGTCATTAACAGGTGATGCTGTTGCATCATACATCCACATGGGTGGTAAGATTGGTGTTCTTGTAGAAGCTGTTTGTGATAACTACACAGATGCTGTACAGGAAGCTATGAAGAACGTAGCTATGCAGATCGCAGCTATGAATCCTTCATTCGTAAGCAGAAATGAAATGTCACAGGAATCTCTCGATAAGGAAAAGGAAATCATCGTTGATTCAGCTATCAATGATCCAGCAACTCTTCCAAAGCCACTTCTTAATGCTGTTTTAGATGAAGCAGTAGCTGGAAGCGCTATGTCTGATGAAGACAAGGCTGTTATCGCTGAGAAGAAGAATGACAAGTACCTCTTCAACTTCCTTTCAAATGAAGGTGTTCAGGTTCTTAGAGATATTGCTAATACTCACAAGGCTGAGTATGTTGAGAATAAGATCTTCAATGGTCTTGTTGATGGTCGTTTCAACAAGCACCTTAAGGAAATCTGCTTGGTTGACCAGGCATACGTTAAGGCTGAGGATAAGGAATCAGTTGGACAGTATGTTGAAAAGGTTGCTAAGGACAATGGTTGCACATTCTCAATTAAGAGCTTCGTTCGTTTCGAAACAGGTGAAGGTCTTGAGAAGAAGAATGAAGACTTCGCAGCAGAAGTTGCAGCTCAGATCAATGGCTAATCAATAATTTGATTATTTTATGATTATTTTTCCCCTGATTAGGAATTAATCAGGGGATTTTTATTACGGAGTGTATTTATGAAGTTTGATGCTATATTAGATGAATTAAAAGTTGATGCCATACTTGTTACTGATGGTTATAATCTTAGATATTTTTCTAAATTCAGAGGCGGGGAGGGAACCCTTGTTATTACAAGAAATACCAAGACTCTTATAGTTGATTCTAGATATACAGAGGCAGCAAAAGAAGAATCTGATTTTAGAGTTGTAGAATTTAATCGTGAAAATCCTCGTCTTAATATCATTAATGATATTATTGCGCTTGAAAATATAAAAGTAATGGGCTTTGAAGATAGATCAATGTTAGTTTCAGATTATTCTGAATATCTTGAAAATCTTAAGGGTCTTGAAGAGTTTGTTCCAGTTAAAGATGCTCTTTTAAAAGAAAGAAGTATTAAAACAGAGGAAGAACTTTCTTATCTTAAAAAGGCTGAAGAAATCGGAGACATGGCATTTTCTGATATCCTTGGTATCATTAAGCCTGGTATGACAGAACTTGAAATTGCCTGTGAACTTGAATACAGCATGAAACGTCATGGTGCTGGCGGTTTTTCATTTGATACAATCGTTGCTTCTGGTATCCACAGTTCAATGCCACATGCTATCCCTAGTGAGAAGAAGATTGAAAATGGGGATTTTATCACCATGGATTTTGGATGCTTATATAATGGTTACTGCTCAGATATGACAAGAACTGTTGTATGTGGTAAAGCTAGTAATGAGCAAAAGGAAATCTATAATATTGTTCTTAAGGCAAATGAAATGGCTGAGGAAGCCATCCGTCCAGGAATGATGTGCAAAGAAGCTGATAAGATTGCCAGAGATTATATAGAAAGTAAGGGCTATGGCAAGTATTTTGGTCACGGTCTTGGCCACAGTGTAGGACTTTTTATCCATGAAAGTCCAGCTCTTAATATGAGAGATGAGACAATCTTAAAGCCTGGCATGATAGAAACTGTTGAACCAGGAATATATCTTCCAGGTAAGTATGGAGTAAGAATAGAAGATATGGGTGTTATCACTGAAAATGGCTATGTTCGTTATTCTAATTCTCCAAAAGAACTTATTGAGCTCTAAAACAGATAAAAAATCATTTAAAAACCGCTTATTTACTGGTTTTTTATCAAAAAATGCTTGCAATTTAAACAAACTATGCTAATATAAATATAGCTTAACTAATTAATTACTAGAGTGGGTTCGCAAAACGAACCCACTCTTTAATATTGTTAGGGGCAAATTTATTAAGAAGGCGGTATGTGTTTTGAAAAAAACAGAAATTGAAAAACGTACTACAGAGCTTGTAGAACCAATTCTTGCTGATCTGGGCTTAAAGCTGTGGGATGTAGTTTACGTGAAAGAAGGGAAGGACTTCTATCTTAGAGTATTTATCTTTAAAGATGGTCCGATTGACATTTCAGATTGTGTGGATGTTAGCAGAGCCCTTGATCCGAAGCTTGATGAAGAGAATTTTATATCGGATGCGTACACTTTAGAGGTTAGTTCACCTGGACTTACAAGACCTCTTAAGACAGAGAATGATTTCAGGCACAGTGTGGGCCGTCTCGTAGAACTTAAAACCTATAAGCCAGTAAATGGTGCTAAGGAGTTTGAAGGAACACTTAAAGGTTATAATGAAAAAGAAATAATTATCACTGTCGGTGAAGAAGAGGTAACATTTTTAAGAGAAGAAGTCTCTGGAATAAAACTCGCTTTTGTCGAAGAAGAGAAGGAATAATCTAAGGAGGGATTTAGAAAAATGAAAGAGATAATGGATGCACTTGATGCACTTGAGAAAGAGAAGAATATAAGTAAAGATGATATCATGGAAGCTATTGAGAAGTCTCTTTACTCAGCATGTGAGAAGGATTTCGGTAAGGATACAGATTTTTCTGTTCACATGGATAGAGAAACAGGAGAGATCAAAGTTTTCGCTCATAAGCTTGTTGTTGAAGAGGTATATGATTCAAGATCAGAGATGACAGTTGAGGAGGCAAGAAAGATCAATCCTAACTACAACATCGATGATGAAGTACCTGTTGAGATCACAACAAGAGATTTTGGACGTATCGCAGCACAGAAGGCAAGAGGTATCATCGTTCAGGCTATTAAGGAAGGCGAAAGAACAGCTGAATTTGATAGATATAAAGATAAAGAACACGATATCATCACTGGTGTTGTTCAGAAGTTTATCGGCAATAACTTAAGTGTAAGCCTTGATGAGAGAACAGATACTATCTTAAATGAAAAAGAGATGATCCCTGGAGAGTTCTATGAAAGAGGAGACAGGATTCATCTTTATGTAGTAGAAGTTAAGAAGAATCTTAAGGGTGGATTCAGAATCATGGTTTCTAGAACTCATCCAGAACTTGTTAAGAGACTTTTCGAGAGAGAAGTATCAGAAGTTGAAGATGGAACAGTTGAGATCATGTCTGTTTCAAGAGAAGCTGGTTCACGTACTAAGATTGCTGTTAAGTCAAACAATGATAAAGTTGATGCTGTTGGAGCTTGTGTCGGTCTCAACGGACAGCGTGTTAATACAATAGTAGATGAGCTTAATGGTGAGAAGATTGATATCATTGAATATAATGAAGATCCTGCTATTTATATTGAGCATGCCCTTTCACCATCTAAGGTCGTTTCTGTAACAGTAGATCCAGAAGAAAAGGCTGCAAGAGTTGTAGTTCCTGATTTCCAGTTATCACTTGCAATCGGTAAGGAAGGCCAGAATGCAAGACTTGCTGCAAGACTTACTGGATATAAGATCGATATCAAATCAGAATCTCAGGAAAGAGAGCTTGAAGCTGTAGCTGATGATTTTGAAGAGTCAGAGGATGTAGAGGATACAGAATCAATCGACGAGTAATTATTTGTAACTATTAACAAGCATTATGCTGAATTATGGAAATGAGTTAAAAAATGAAGGTAAAGAAGATTCCTCTTCGTAAGTGCATAGCATGTAACGAGTCAAAACCTAAGAAAGAATTACTTAGAGTAGTTGTAAGTTCATCCGGTGATAAAACATTTGATGAAACAGGTAGATCAAATGGCCGTGGTGCTTATCTTTGCAGAGATGAAAAATGTATAGAAAAGGCATTTAAGCAAAAGAAGATTAGTGAGACAGTAAAAGAAGAACTTCTTAAGGAGCTGATTTAATTGATAGATAACAAACTTGGATTGCTTGGAATATGTGCTAAGGCTGGTAAAGTTGCATCAGGTGGCTTTATGACAGAGGAAGCAATCATTAAAGGTAAAGCATATTTTGTGTTGATCACAGAAGATGCATCAGATAATACGAAAAAGAAATTTATAAACAAATGTGATTTTTATGGAATTCCTTATGTTGTATATGGCACACAGAATATTATAGGACATATGATAGGCAAGGGAGACAGAACATGTCTTGCGATTGTAGATGAAGGATTCGGAAAGCAGTTTGTTAAAAAGTTCGGCATAAAAGATCAGGAGGTGTAAGTCATTGCGAGTACACGAATTAGCAAAACAGTTATCGACAGATTTAAATAAAAAAATATCAAGTAGTGAACTTATTGAAATGCTTAGTGAGAAGAAGCCAGGCCTTAAGACAATGAGTTCAGTAAGTGATGATCTTATTGATTTCATTTATGACAGATTTAATATCAAGAGATCTGATAAGAAGGATGAAGCAAAGACCGCTGAAAATAAGGCTGCTGAAGCTAAAAAGGCTGAAGTAAAGAAGGAAGAACCAAAGAAAGAGGAGCCAAAGAAAGCAGCTCCTAAAGCTGAGGTAAAACCTGAAGTTAAGAAAGCTCCAGTGGAAAAGCAGGAAGCAAAGAAGGAACCAGCAAAGGTAGACCGTCTTACAATTCTTGCAAAGAAGGAACATGAGGAAAAGAAGAATAAACCACTTCCAAAAGAAGCAGGTAAAAATCAGAATCAGCCTCAGAACCAGAACAGAAACCAGGGTCAGAATCAGGGTCAGAACCAGGGTAACAGAAACAATAACCAGAATCAGAATAGAAACCAGGGTCAGAACCAGGGTAACAGAAACAATAACCAGAATCAGAACAGAAACCAGGGTCAGAATCAGGGTAACAGAAATAATAACCAGGGTAATAGAAACAATAACCAGGGTTATAACAACAATAACAGATTTAACAACAGAAATAATAATCATAACAGAAATAATCAGAATAATAATCAGAATAATAATCAGAGACCACAGCCAAAGGCACCTGAAGAGCCAACAATCAAGTCAATTGAGCTTCCAGAAAGTCTTACGATCGGTGAACTTGCTGATAAGATTAAGACTCCTGTTAATCAGCTTATTAAGAAACTCTTCATGTCAGGTAAGATGTATACTGTAAATTCTGAGATTTCTTATGATGATGCTGAGAACATCGCTCTTGAATATAATTATATTGCTGAGCCGGAAAAGAAGATCGATATTGTTGAAGAAGCTTTAAGAGATGTGGAAGATCCAGATGAAACTCTTACAACCAGACCTCCTGTAGTCTGCGTTATGGGCCACGTTGACCATGGTAAGACATCTCTTCTTGATGCAATCAGAAAGACAAATGTAACTGAGGGCGAAGCAGGTGGTATCACACAGGCAATCGGTGCTTCTTCAGTTAAGGTTGAAAGCGGTGAAACTATCACTTTCCTTGATACACCAGGACATGAAGCATTTACAGCCATGAGACTTCGTGGTGCTAAGTCAACTGATATTGCTATCCTTGTTGTAGCTGCTGATGATGGTGTTATGCCACAGACAGTTGAAGCTATCAACCATGCAAAGGCTGCAGGAATTGAGATCATTGTTGCGGTTAATAAGATTGATAAGCCAAATGCAGATATAGATAAAGTTAAGAGAGAACTTAGTGAGTATGGACTTATCGCTGAAGATTGGGGCGGAAGCACAGTATTCTGTCCAGTATCAGCTCATACAGGTGAAGGTATTGATAACCTTCTTGATATGATCCTTCTTACTTCAGAAGTTCTTGAGCTTAAGGCAAATAAAGATCGCAAAGCAAGAGGTATCGTTATCGAAGCTAAGCTTGATAAGGGACGTGGACCTGTTGCAACTCTTCTTGTTCAGAAGGGTACATTACATGTTGGAGATTACATCGCTATCGGTGAATTCAATGGCCGTGTAAGAGCTATGATCGATGATAAGCATAGAGATCTTAAGGCTGCTACACCTTCAATGCCAGTTGAGATCATCGGACTTTCAGGTGTTCCATATGCCGGAGATACATTTGTAAGTACAGATACTGATAAGGAAGCAAGACAGATTTCAGAAGCATTTATCACACGTGGTAAGGAAAATCTTATTGCTGAGACAAAGAAGAATGTTTCACTTTCAGATATCTTTGATCAGATGAAGGAAGGTTCATTAAAGGAATTCAACATCATTATCAAAGCTGATGTTCAGGGTTCTGTAGAAGCTGTTAAGCAGAGTCTCCTTAAGCTTTCAAATGATGAGATCATTATTAAATGTATCCACTCAGGTGTTGGTGCTATCAATGAATCAGATATTGTTCTTGCTTCAGCATCAAAGGCACTTGTTATCGGATTTAACGTACGACCTGATACTCAGGCTAAGTCTCTTGCAGATCAGGAACATGTAGATCTTCGTCTTTATAAAGTTATTTATAATGTTATAGATGATATTGAGTCAGCTATGAAGGGCATGCTTGATCCTATCTATGAAGAGAAGGTTATCGGTCATGCTGAAGTTCGTCAGACATATAAGGCATCAGGTGTTGGTATCATTGCCGGCTGCTATGTGCTTGACGGTTCTGTTGAAAGAGAAGCAAAGGCTCGTATCACAAGAGGAAAGGACCTTATCTTTGAAGGTGAGATCGGATCTCTTAAGCGTTTTAAGGATGATGCTAAGGAAGTTAAAGCAGGATATGAATGTGGTATTGTATTTGACGGATTTAGTGATCTTCGTGAAAGCGATCAGATTGAAGTTTATAAGATGGTAGAGGTTCCTAGAAAATAATTCAGAGGTTAATTAATGAGGACAAATAACCATAGAGGTGAGCGCGTGAACTCAGATGTTCAGCGCGTCCTCAGCCATATTGTTTCATATGAGCTGAAGGATCCACGTATAAATATAATGACTTCAATCGTTAAGGTTGAGGTTACTAAAGATCTTAAGGAGTGTAAGGCATTTGTCAGTGTGCTGGCTGATCCTGAAGAGCAGAAAGAAACTCTTAAGGGCCTTAATGCAGCAAAGGGTTACATTCGTAAATGTCTTGCATCAACACTTAATTTAAGAAACACACCAGAGATTAATTTTGTTTTAGATCATTCTATTCAGTATGGTGTTGATATGTCTCATAAGATTGATGAGATAATGAAACCTATCAGGGAAAAGGATGAGGCAGAAGCTGAACTTCGCAGTGAGAATGAAGAAGCTTAAAGAGGAAAATTAAATGCAAAGTGATGTTAAAGAAAAATCCAGAAGATTTTTAAAATTGATCGAGGCTGCTGATACAATTTCTATTCTTGGTCACATGAGACCAGATGGAGATTGTATTGGATCCTTGCTTTCACTTTATAATTATATTACTGAAAACTATAAGGGCAAAACAGTTCATGTTTATGCTGATAAATTTTCAAATGATTTTAAGTTCTTAAAAGGAGCAAAAAAGATTAAACATAATCTTAAGGATAAGTTCCATTATGATCTTTCAATCTCAGTAGATTCATCAGATACAGATAGACATGGGGATTTTGCAGAGGTTTTTTCAACTGCTATTACAACAGTATGTCTTGACCATCATGTAAGCAACACCGGATTTGGGGATTATTGCTATGTAGATGCAGATGCTTCAAGCTGTTGTGAAGTAATAACAGATATGCTTGATATGGACAAGGTTTCAAAGAATACGGCAGAATGCCTTTACCTTGGAATGGTTCATGATACAGGTGTATTTAAATATAGCTCAACTAGAAGAAAGACTATGGAAGTTGCAGGCTGCCTTATTGAAAAAGGCGTAGATACAGCTTATATAATCGATGAGACATTTTATAAGAAGAGTTATAAGCAGAATCTTCTTATGGCAAGATGTATATTAGAATCAAAACTCTTATTTGAGGGTAAAGTTATAAGTGGCTTTATCTCAAAAGAGATGTTTAAAGAATTTGGCTGTACTACTATGGATACAGAAGGAATAGTAGAACAGTTAAGACTTACAGATGGTGTTGAAGTAGCTGTTTTTGTATATCAGCTTACAAAGAAAACATACAAGTTCAGCCTTCGTGCCAAGAATTATGTGGATGTAAGCAGTATTGCCACATCTTTTGGTGGGGGCGGACATATCAGAGCAGCAGGCTTTGAGACAGATATGCCATATGAAGAGGCTATGGATAGAGTTTTAGAACTAGTTAATAAACAGCTTAAATAAAGAGAGAAACTTATGTTTAATGGAATCGTAAATCTATATAAAGAACGTGATTTTACATCTTTGGATGCGGTGGCTAAAAGTCGTGGCATTTTTGGACAAAAAAAGATCGGCCATACTGGAACTTTAGATCCACTTGCAGAAGGCGTTCTTATACTTTGCCTTGGAAAAGCTACAAAGCTTGCAGATATCATTGTTTCTAAGGAAAAGGAATATAGATGTACGATGCTTTTAGGCATGGAAACAGATACTGAAGATGTAACAGGAAAAGTCCTTAAAGAAGCTGATATGAGTCAGGTTACTTCTTTAAGTGAGGACCATATAAGAGAGGTTATATCTTCATTTATAGGGGAACAAAGCCAGGTTCCTCCTATTTATTCTGCGTTAAAGATCAATGGAAGAAAACTTTATGATTATGCAAGAAGCGGTGAAACTGTTGAGATTCCTGCTAGAGACATAACTGTATATGATATAAAGATTGATAAGATCATGCTTCCTCAGGTGGAATTTGTTGTCAGATGTTCTAAGGGAACCTATATCAGAAGTCTTTGCAGAGATATGGGAAGAAAACTTGGAGTCGGAGGAGTCATGAAAAGCCTGATAAGAGAAGAAGTAAATGGCTTCTTCAGTAAGGATGCTTATACCCTTGATCAATTATCTCTTTTAAAAGAAAATGGAGAATTAGAAAAAGCCATTCTTCCAATAGATGCATTGCTTAAGAATTATCCTGTGGCTTCCATTAAGCCAGAAGGAGATAAATATCTTTCCAATGGAAATAAGATCTATCTGAATCAGCTTTCTTATAATGAGAAAGATAAAGATAGAATTAAGAATGCGGAATTTGTAAGGATAAACCGTAATGGTGAATTATTTGCTCTTTATAAATATGATAAAGAGGATAATATACTGCGTAATTTTAAAATGCTTGGTGAATGACAGATGGATAAAGTTGCAATAACAATTGGAAAATTTGATGGCTTTCATAAAGGACATATGCTTCTTTTAAATCGACTTGCAGAGCTTAAAAAGAAAGGGTATCATACAATTGTGTGCCTTATAGACGCTAACAGACCAAGGATACTTTCTTTAAAACAGCAGGAAGAAGCAGCATTATCCAACGGGATTGACAATGTACGGGTAATGAAATTTACACCGCAGTTTGCAAAACTCAGTCCTGAAGAATTTGTAAAAGAGTATCTTATAGATGAATTACATGCTTCATATGTAGTAATTGGAAATGATTTTTCA
Source organism: Eubacterium sp. (assembly GCA_017420535.1). Lineage (GTDB taxonomy): Bacteria > Bacillota > Clostridia > Lachnospirales > Lachnospiraceae > Eubacterium_Q. Next base: position 55,424 of record JAFOIV010000048.1, read on the forward strand.
TTTGGCTGCAATAGAAGCGGAAATGTCTCGGTTTTAAAGGAATTAGGCAGTAAATATGGATTTACTGTAGAAAGCTTTAATAAACTTGTGATTGATGGAAATATTGTCAGTTCTTCCCTTATAAGAGATCTTCTTTCTGATGGGAATATCAAGGCCGCTGAAAAATATCTTGGAAGAAAGATATGCTTTACAAATGAAGTGGTACATGGAAGACATTTAGGAACAGGAATAGGTTTTCCAACTTTAAATATTTATCCTGAAGAAAGACATATGCTTCCTAGATATGGAGTATATAAGACAGATGTTTTGATCGATGGTGAGAGATACACAGGATTTACCAACATAGGTGTGAAGCCTACAGTTAATGGAGATAAAGCCGGGATTGAAACTTTTGTACTGGATTTTAATAAAGATGTTTATGGTTCGAAGGTTTCTATCATTTTAAATGATTTTATCAGGCCAGAGATGAAATTCAGTAATTTAGATGAATTAAAGCTTCAGATAAGAAAAGACATAGATAAGATCAGAGGCTGATGAAAAGCACCAGTAGCTCAGTGGATAGAGCGGTGGCCTCCGGAGCCGCGTGCGCAGGTTCGATTCCTGTCTGGTGCATTTTTATGTGAGGGGTATTGGATGAAAGATAGAGAAAGAGATCTGAAAATAAAGAAGATGCTTATTAGTTTATGGAGTATCTTTATTGTAATGTTAGCTTTCCTTATTGTTTTTGCAGCATTAAACTGGAAAGATATTGAGAAGGATCTTTTCAAAGATAAGGGTGTAAATATCACAGAAGATAGATCTGGTGAGATCAATATTCTGATCGCTGCTTATCTTGAAGGATTGTCTAACTCAGATGATAATACACTGATGAGACTAGTGTTAGATCCTACCCAGTTTAATGATATGACTGTGGTTAAGAGTCGTTCAAAAGTAATTACCCAATATAATAATATCGTATGTTATATAGTTGACGGAAAAGAAGAGAATACTTACATAGTATTTGCGGTAACTAATATTACAATAAGCGGTGTAGATTCTACACCGCTTGATATACTACCTCCATTTGTAGTTGTAAAAGATGAAAAAGGTAGATGCTGGATCGATAATCGACCTAGAGATAAAGAAACTGAAGAATATATTGATGAAATATCCGGAGATTCTGGAATTCAGTCAATATATAAAATGGTTAAGGATGATCAGGAAAAATGTGTTAACGAAGATCCGACCTTTAAGAACTTCTATGAGAAACTTTATTAAAGTTTCTCTTTTTCCTTTTCTTTATCTGCTTCTGCTTCAAACTGAGTAATATCAATTCCTCTGTTTGGAACAGGAGTTGAGAATACGATCTGTGTTTCGGTCTTTCCAAATCTCTGGAGCTGACCAATAAAGGTATCTAATTCGATGGTGCTTGGGAAGCAAACCTTTATATGCATTGAGAATTCGCCTGTTACACAATCGCATTCGATTACATTTGGACAAGCAGAGATGAATGGATAGAATTCAGGTTTTCTCTTAGGATCAAGTGACATATTGATAAATGCAGTTATATGGTATCCTAATGTAAGTGGATCTACATTTGCATGATAGCCGCTTATGATGCCGCATTTTTCAAGCCTTTCAATTCTTGCAGAAACTGCAGGTGATGAAAGGAACACCTGAGATGCAAGATATTTTAATGGATATCTGGCATTTTCCTGAAGAAGCTGTATTAATTTAATATCAATTTTATCCACTGTTTTTCCCCTTTAATTTAGAATTTTAAAGTATAATTTCTTATAACAAGTGAATTGTACTCTTTTGGTTAATAATTTTCAATAAAAATATTATTTTGGTTAATAAAGTTAAGGACATGGTGTTTATGGAAGAAAAAACAAGATTAAATAAATATATAAGTGAATCAGGAGCTCTTTCAAGAAGAAAGGCGGATGAAGCCATCGCCGAAGGAAGAGTTATGATCAATGGTAATGTGGCTGTTATGGGAGATAAGGTAGGGGAAGATGATATAGTTCTTCTTGATGGAAAGCTTCTTAAACCGGCTAAAAAGAAGGTAATCCTTATTTATAACAAGCCTCTTGGAAAAGTTTGTACTGCTAAAGAAGCAGATAAAGACAGCCTTTTTAGAACCTTTGATTATCCTGTAAAACTTAGTTATGTAGGAAGACTTGATAAGGATTCCCAGGGACTCTTGCTCCTTACAAATGATGGAGATCTTAGTAATATGATCCAGAAATCCAGATATAATCATGAAAAGGAATATATTGTAAGAGTAGATAAAGAGATAACAGAAGATTTTATCAAGGGAATGAGAGAAGGCGTTCCAATCCTTGAAACAGTTACTAAGAAATGTAAAGTTGAAAAACAGGGAAGAAATTCCTTCAGGATAATCCTTACTCAGGGATTAAACAGACAGATCAGAAGAATGTGCGAATACTTTGGATACAGGGTTACTTATCTTAAGAGGATAAGAGAAATAAATATCCTTATAGGAGATCTAAAGCCGGGAGAATATAGAGAGATCACTCCTGCAGAAGAAAAAGAGTTGAGGAGGTTAGTCAGTGGACAAGTTACAAAGAATGAAAGATCTTATTGATCTTCTTAATAAAGCTTCAAAAGCTTATTATATGGATTCAGAAGAGATAATGTCCAATTTTGAATATGATAAGCTTTATGACGAATTGGTAGAATTAGAAAAGGAATTAAATACAGTCCTTTCTAACAGTCCTACAATAAGAGTAGGTTATGAGGTTGTTTCAGAACTTCCTAAAGAAAAACATCCATCACCAATGCTTTCTTTAGATAAGACTAAGGATGTAGAAACCTTAAGAGACTGGCTTATGGATAAAGAAGGACTCATTTCCTGGAAAATGGATGGCCTTACGGTTGTACTTACCTATGAAAACGGAGAACTTGTTAAAGCTGTAACTCGCGGAAATGGAGAAGTGGGTGAAGTTATAACAGCTAATGCTAAGACCTTTAAAAATATACCTCAGAAGATCAGCTATAAGAATAAGCTTTCTATAAGAGGAGAAGCAGTTATCAAATATTCTGACTTTGAAAAGATAAATGCTGAGATTAAAGATATTGATGCTAAATATAAGAATCCAAGAAATCTTTGTTCTGGTTCAGTAAGACAGCTCCAGAGTAAGATAACAGCAGAAAGAAATGTTCATTTCTTTGCCTTTTACTTAGTGGATCCTGAGGACCCGGAATTAATTGATTCATTTGATAATTCTTTAAGTAAAAGATTTGAGTTTTTAGCGGGCCTTGGATTTGAGGTAGTTGAATATAAGAAGGTTGATAAGGATTCTATAAGGGATGCAGTAAAGTATTTTTCTGAAGTTATAACCAATAATGATTTTCCATCAGACGGCCTTGTTCTTTCTTATGAAGATGTGGCTTTTGGTAAATCCCTTGGAAGAACTGCAAAATTCCCAAGAAATGCCATAGCTTTTAAATGGCAGGATGAAGAAGCAGTTACTACCCTTAGAGAGATTGAGTGGAGTCCTTCTAGAACCGGACTTATCAATCCAGTAGCAATCTTTGATACTGTAAGTCTTGAAGGAACTGATGTAAGTCGAGCCTCGGTTCATAATATAAGCATTGTTAAAGAACTTGCACTTGGAATCGGAGATCAGATAAAAGTATATAAGGCTAATATGATCATCCCTCAGATTTCAGAAAATCTTACAAGATCAGGAAATATCGAGATTCCAAAGCATTGTCCATGCTGTGGTTCTGAAACAGAGATTAAAAATGATAATGGTACTGAGACACTTAACTGTCCTAATCCATTATGTCCGGCTAAGAATATCAAACTTTTCTCTCATTTTGCTGAAAGAAATGCCATGAATCTGGATGGACTTTCAGAACAGACTATGGAAAAATTCATTGATTCAGGTTTTATCCATCGACTTTCTGATCTTTATCATCTTGCAGATCATAAGGATGAGATAATAAATATGGATGGCTTTGGAGAAAAGTCTTATAACAATATAATAGAGTCAATTGATGCTTCAAGAGAGGCTGATATGGCCGGATTTATCTATGGACTTGGTATCAGTGGAGTAGGTCTTTCAAATGCTAAACTTTTAGTTAAGCATTTTGATCATGATATGGAAAAGATCATTGCAGCAAATGCTGAAGATATCAGTGAGATAGAACATATGGGAGATGTGCTGGGTAATAACATCTCTAGCTATTTTAAGGATCAAGACAATCTTTCGGAAGTAAGAAGACTTCTTTCGGAGATTCATTTTAAGGCTGTGGAAGTGGCAGGAGAGCAGGACCTTACTGGGCTTACTTTTGTTATCACTGGATCTTTAAATAATTATACTAACCGTGATGAATTAAAAAATGAAATTGAGAACAGAGGAGGCAAAGTTGCCGGTTCCGTAAGTTCTAAGACTTCATTTCTTATAAATAATGACATTACATCAAATTCAGGAAAGAATAAAAAAGCTAAGAGCCTTAATATTCCTATTATTACTGAAGATGACTTTATTACGAGGAGGTTTTTAGATGCCAATTAGAATTGATAATGACATTCCTGTAAAGAAGATACTTGAAGATGAGAATATATTTGTAATGGATGAGAACAGGTCTAATTCTCAGGATATAAGACCTCTTGATATTCTTATCCTTAACCTTATGCCACTTAAGGAAGATACAGAACTGGCCTTGCTTAGAAGCCTTTCCAATACACCGCTGCAGGTAAATGTAACATTTATAAGAACCCTTTCTTATGAATCAAAGCATGCTTCAAAGCAGCATATAGAAAGATTCTATTCAGATTTTCCAACTGTTAAGCAGAGAAAATGGGACGGTCTTATTATTACAGGTGCGCCAGTGGAAAAACTTGAATTTGAGGAAGTTGATTACTGGAACGAACTTACAGAGATTATGGATTGGTCAGAAAAAAATGTTACTTCGACTCTTCATATCTGCTGGGGTGCTCAGGCTGGTCTTTATTACAGATATAATGTGCCTAAGTTCGCTCTTCCTGCCAAGCTTTCAGGAATATATCAGATGAAGACATTCCATAAAAAGACTGAACTTGTTCGTGGATTTGATGATTATTTCCTTGTACCTCAGTCAAGATATACAGGTTCAGACAGAAATGCAATAGAAGAGAATGATCATCTTGAGATTGTTGCAGATTCTGAGGAATGTGGTCCATATCTTATCATTGGAGATAATGGAAAGAACATTTTTATCACAGGCCATCCTGAATACGATGTGGATACACTTGATAAGGAATATAAAAGGGATTTAAAGAAGGGCATTGATCCTGCTCTTCCTTGCAATTATTATCCAAATAATGATGCAACCCGTAAGCCGGTGAAGTCGTGGAGATGTCATGCGAATATGCTTTACACTAACTGGCTGAATTACTATGTATATCAGAATACACCTTATGAATGGAATGAGATTTCTGATAAGTAGACGAACGGATACCAAAAAATAGACAAACGGACGCCAAAATAGACGAACGGACGCCAAAATATAATAGGTGTTCAATCACCCCCTCCAGCGGGCTAAAACATGCCCTTTGTAGGGGGTGATTTAGCACCTTATTATTATATTTTGGCTGGTTGTGGATATATTTAGAGACGTTTGTTTTGCCCTTTTATTTTGGATGGGTGTGGGACTATTTTAGATTGTAAAGCTTTGGATGGTTTATAGTATCAGGGGGATTTATGTTTTGGATTTTTTTATTTGCTGGGATGCTGATATTTTGCATTATTGGAATATTGTATCTTAGTTGGATAATCGGAAAATTTAAGTTAATAAGGAGAATATCAAAAGATAAAAGCAAGATCAGGAGATTTATTTCTTTTATATCTGTGATGGCATTATATTGTCTTTTTACTATTTTCATCTCAATGATAGATGCTACAGTGATCATTCTTCATCTTATGCTTATTGCTGCCTTATATGGAATTATAATAAGGGTAGCTGAAAAGATAAGTAAAAGAAGTTTTAAGATCAACTGGAGAGGACATCTTACATTTATTACTACAATAGTATATCTTTCTATTGCTTATTTTCTTTGCAATAATGTATGGAGAACGCAGTATGATATAAAGACTGATAAGTTAAAAGAAAATGTTAAGATCGCACTTATTACCGATTCTCATTTAAGTACAACTTTAGATGGGGATGAGTTTGAAAAATATCTGAATGATATTGCTTGTGAAAAGCCTGATATTATTTTAATATCAGGAGATTTTGTTGATGATAGCACGAAAAAAACTGATATGGTTAAAGCTTGTCAGGCTTTAGGAAAAATGAATCCCGAACTGGGTATATATTTTGTATATGGAAATCATGATAAAGGCTATTATAACAGTAGGGATTTTACTGTAGAGGAATTGAAGGAAAATCTTGAAAAGAATAATGTAAGAGTATTGGAAGATGAAACGGTTGAATTAGAAGGGCTTATTATCGTAGGAAGAAAGGATGCTTCTGATGAAAACAGGAAATCCATAGAGGATCTTCTTAAAAATCTGGATAAAGAAAAATATATAATAGTCCTTGATCATCAGCCGAATGATTTTTCCAACGAAGCAAAAGCCGGCGCAGATCTGGTTTTATCAGGTCATACTCATGGTGGGCAGCTTTTGCCTATAACTTATTTTGGAGAATTAACCGGGATGAATGATAAAACTTATGGATATGAGAGAAGGGACAATACCGATTTTATCGTTTCTTCAGGTATCTCTGACTGGGCTATTCATTTTAAATCCGGAACTAAATCGGAATATGTAATTATAGATTTGCAAAATACAGGCAAGATTGATCATTAAAGGATACTTATTATATTAAAGAAGTAAATATAAGATGTGACATCGTTTATCCAAAGGAATATAA
>JAFOIV010000049.1 GCA_017420535.1 Eubacterium sp.
AAGGAAAAAGAAGCAGTTAAGAAAACTGCTCCTAATAACTTCACTCCTAAGATTGCTGAAAGTCCTAAGAAAGAGACAAAGTCATCTTTTGCACCAAAGACTACATCATCATATAATTCTACAGGAGTTTATCAAAACCCTGTAACAGGCAACACAGTTCAGACTAGAAAACCGATGGTTAAAACATCAAGATCATTTAATAATGATGATAATTTAGTATCAATGAATAATCAGAGGAGATCAGGTAGTCCTATGAATGAAGTTTTTGTTATCAGACCATTAGCATTTGATGATGCTCAGACTGTGTCAGATTTTCTTAAGCAGGGTAAGACAATCATCATAAATATGGAAGGTGTTGAAATTGACAGTGCGCAGAGAATTATCGATTTCATCGGTGGAGCTTGTTATGGTCTTGGGGGAGATCTTGAAGCTATTTCTGCAAACATCTTTATTGCAGCACCAAATAGTATTGAAATTACAGGGGATTTAAGAAGTGAGATTATAAATGGTGCACTTTCACCATCTCTTAAAAAATAAACAAAAATAATATACTATGGGGTATTCTATTAATGTTAACACCAGTAGATATACAGCAGAAAAAATTTAAAGTTGGTCTCGGTTACGATAAGAAAGATGTAAATAAATTCTTTGAAGAAGTATATGAAAGCTATGCAGCTTTATATAGATCTAATGCCGAGTTAAAAGAAAAGGTCATTAATTTTAATGACAGACTTCAGCATTATAAGACTACTGAGGAAAACCTTCAGAAGTCTTTACTTCTTGCGGAAAAAAATTCAGAGGAATCCAAGTCCAATGCTGAACGTGAAGCAAAGGCTATGGAACTTGAAGCAAGAAGCCGTGCAGAACAGATCGTTAAGCAGGCATCTATCGACCTTAAGAATATGAATCTTCAGATGGATGAACTTCGCGATCATTATGCAGAATATAAATCAAAATTTGCAGCTTTACTTAAGGAAGAATTTGAATTCCTTGGTATTAAGGATTTTGATACAGATATGTATATAGATCCAAAGTATACTGAAAGAAGAAAAGAACAGGCCAGACGTGCTGCGGAAGCTGCAGAAGCAGAAGCAGCTAAATCCTTTAATAAACATAATTCCGGGCCTGATATCAGCAATTCTTCTAAGGTATATGGTTCTGTTCTTGGAGGCGAAGGAATTGATCCTTTCCATTCAAGTAATAAAGAATCAAGATATGAAAGTTCCTATACTTCATCAGCAAGTAAAGAATCATCATTTGGTAATAAGAGCTATAGACAGGCTTCTCAGGAAAAGAAGCATAATAAATATAGCGTAAATTCTGATGATGAAGGGGCTGGCCCCTCGTTTCGAGGGGGATTTAGTGAAGAGGAAAAGATAAATCTTTTTAGAAATGAAAAGAAGAAACAGGAAGAAGCTGAAAGTAAAATGAAAAATGATACTGCCAGCCGTATCAATCCTGATAAATTTAATAATTTTACAACTGATACAAGTAAAGCTACTGATACAAAGGCTGAACAAAGCCAGACGAAGAATAATGAATCTGGTCCTAAATTCTCAGACTTTGTAAAACCCGGACCTAAGGTTCAGCGTGATAAGACTGATACTTTTGCCGAGGAAGTTAAAGCTACTGAGCCACATGTAGAGGCACCACATGTTGAAGAGCCACATGTAGAGGCACCACATGTTGAAGAGCCACATGTAGAGGCACCACATGTTGAAGAGTCACATGTAGAGGCATCACATGTTGAAGAGCCTAAATCAGAAGCTATACATACTGAGGATAATGTTCAGGAAACAATCGAGCCGTCAGTTGATTCTGTGGAAGAAAGAGCCACAGTTACCAATGCAACTCAGATTGAGACAGAATCATCCCTTGGAGATTCAGTTGAATTTGAAACAGTTTTCAATGAAGCTGTAGATAAGGCAAAAACTAATGACGATTCTTTAGATGATGATGACGATTTCATTTTTACCTAAAGAATTCCATTTAAAGGAGAATAAATATGAATGACAGATTATCAGTAAACGTAGATGGTTCTTTTGCTTACGATATTACTTATAATAAGGGCTTTGATGATCTGGCATCTTTTCTAAATGAATATGATCCCGAATCAGGGAAAAAAGTCTGTGTTGTATCAGACTCTAAAGTAGCATCCTTTTATTTGGATGCTATTTTACGTATTGTAGAAAAGCACTGCTCAAAAGCTATAAGTTTTGTATTCCCTGAGGGAGAACCTAGTAAAAATCTCGCAGTTGTTCAGCAGCTGTATACAAAGCTTATTGAGGAGCATTTTGATAGAAGAGATTTACTTATTGCTTTAGGTGGTGGAGTAGTAGGGGATCTTACAGGCTTTACAGCAGCCACATATTTAAGAGGAATAGACTTCCTTCAGGTCCCTACAAGTCTTTTAGCTGATGTGGATTCTTCCATTGGTGGAAAGACTGGAGTAGATTTTGACAGCTATAAGAACATGGTGGGGGCATTTCATATGCCTAAACTTGTTTATATTAATATTGATACTATGGATACACTGGATGAAAGACAGTTTAATTCTGGTATGGCAGAAGTAATAAAGTCTGCCCTTATAAGAAATAAGGACTTTTTTTACTTCCTTAGAGATAATGTAGATCTTCTTAAGTCCAGGGACAAAGAAGCTATAAGTGAAATGATATATCAGTGTAATATCATTAAGAAAAATGTTGTTGAAATCGATCCAACAGAGAAGAAAGAAAGAGCACTTCTTAATCTGGGACATACCTTAGGACATGCCATTGAAAAGTATATGAATTTTGAAATGCTTCATGGGGAATGCGTTAATATTGGTACCATCATGGCAGGTATCATTTCAAAGAATAAGGGACTTATATCAGAAGATGATCTTAATTCTATTGTTCAGGTCATTTCAAAATATGATGTACCTAAGCTTCCTTTAGATTTAGATTACCATAAAATTATTATGTATACTAAAAATGATAAGAAGGCTGTGGGTAATAAGATCAAGTTTATTTTACTTAATTCTATCGGTGAGGGAATCATATCTACCGATGTATCAGAAGATGATATGTTACTTGCCTTAGAAGAATATATGAAGAATTATAATTAATCTGGATGGTACTTTAGTAATGAATGTTAAAAAGAAAAATATATTAGTAGCCTTAGTTATTGTAATCTTAAATGTTGTGATAGATCAGATAACAAAGGCATTAATAGTAAATAATATGAATCTTCATTCAAGTATACCTCTTATAAATGGAAAGGATGGAAGTATATTTGAGTTAAATTATATCCAAAATAAGGGAGCTGCCTGGGGAATGCTTTCTAAGCAGACAGCCCTTCTTACTGTTATCTCAATAGTCGTTATGGTAGCAGTAGGTTACATTTTCTGGAATATAAGAGAAGCAAAGAAATTCCGTATCCTTAGAATATCTTTAGCCCTTCTTATTGGTGGTGCCATTGGAAATATGATTGATAGGATCAGACTTCATTATGTTATCGATTTCTTATATTTTAGACTGATCGATTTCCCGGTATTTAATTATGCAGATATCTGTGTTACAGTTGCTTTATTCTTAATCATTTTCAGTATGATTTTTAAGTATAAAGTAGATGATTTTGATGTGTGCCTTGGGGACAAAAAATATGATGAAAAAACTGATACTTATGTATCACTTCGTGAGAAAAAATAATGGAAAACAAAGATAAAAATCATATATCAATAACACCTGAAGATGATGAGATAGATATCCGTTTAGATAAATTCCTTTCTATGGAATTAGAAGATTATTCCAGATCATTTCTTCAGAATCTTATAAAACAGGGTAAGGTATCTGTTAATGGTAAATCTATAAAGAACTCATATAAGCCTAAATCCGGGGATTTTATAGATATTGAGATACCAGAACCCGAAGATCTTATTATAAAGGCTGTAAATATACCTCTTGATATTGTATATGAAGATGAGGATATCCTGATAGTTAATAAGCCTCAGGGAATGGTGGTTCATCCAGCCCCTGGACATACCGATGACACATTGGTAAATGCCATAATGTATCATTGCAAAGATTCCCTATCTACAATAAATGGTGTAAACCGACCAGGTATCGTCCATAGAATCGATAAAGACACCAGTGGACTTCTTGTAATCTGTAAAAATGATAACAGCCACAGGGAATTATCAAAGCAGTTCGCAGTCCATTCCATTAATAGAGTTTATTCAGCAATCTGTTATGGGCATTTTAAAGATGAAGAAGGTACAGTTGATAAGCCTTTAGCCCGGGATAAAAATGACAGAAAGAAAATCGCCATCACTGAAGGCGGTCGTCGTGCTGTAACACATTACAAATTAGAAAAAAACCTTAAAAAAGATTTTTCTTATATAACATGTAAACTTGAAACTGGTCGTACACATCAGATCAGAGTTCATATGAAATCTTTAAATCATCCGTTGCTTGGAGATCCAGTTTATGGCCCGAATAAATGCCCATATAATTTAAATGGACAAATGCTTCATGCCGGCACATTAGGATTCATCCATCCAAGCAAAAAAGAATACGTGGAATTTCATTCTGAACTTCCGGATTATTTCCAAAAGATGCTTAAAATCCTTGATAATGATTGAGAAAAAAGGCTGCCTATTAATAAAAAGAGGGTAGCTTTTCAATATATATTTATTCGTGAAACCATAGTTTTGCGAAAAGATATTGCAACTTCCAGCGTAAAATGATAATATTACCTGGGAGGTTTTTATATGGAAGAATCAAATTACCGTAGACAATTAAAAAAAGATCAGACTCTTCAGCTTAGGGAAATTATATCAGAGCTTCCTAAATATGTCGCTGGTTTTTTCCGCAGCATTGAAGAAACAACTCAGCCTCGTACACGCATTGGTTATGCATATGATATTAAATACTTCTTTGAATATCTGATTGAAACAAATCCTTTATTAAAAGGAAAAGCTACAAGGGATATTGATCTAAATGTCTTAAATTCCCTTACTGCAGCTGATTTTGAAGAATACCTTGAATATCTGACCTATTATGTAAGAAATGGCCGTGAATACCAGAATGATGCCCGTTCTAAGAAAAGAAAGCTCTGTGCCTTAAGGGTTTTCTTTAAATACCTTTATATGAACGATCTTATACAGGAAAATGTCACTGAAAAGGTTAAAACCCCTAAGATCCACGATAAGGCTATTATTCGTATGGAAACAAATGAAGTGGCTGATTTCCTTGATAATGTTGAATATGGCACAGGTCTTTCAGATAGACAGTTAAAGTTTCATGAAAAGAATGAAAAAAGAGACTTAGCTTTGCTTACATTAATGCTTAGTACCGGTATCCGTGTATCTGAATGTGTTGGTCTTAACTTAAATGATATTGATTTCGATAATTCACGTATCAAAGTCATCAGAAAAGGTGGAAATGAAGCCTTTGTTTTCTTTTCTGATGAAGCTGAAATTGTTTTAAAGGATTATATTAAGCTACGTAATGAAATCATCCCTAAAGAAGGCTCTGAAGAAGCTTTATTTCTTTCTTCTCAAAGAAGCCGACTTACAGCAAGATCCGTTGAAAATCTTGTTAAGAAATATGCCAGGATAACCACTCCTTTAAAACATATTACACCTCATAAATTAAGAAGTACCTATGGTACGGCTCTTTATCAGGAAACAGGTGATATCTATCTTGTAGCTGACGTTCTTGGACATAAGGATGTAAATACTACAAGAAAACATTATGCAGCTATGAATGAAGACAAAAAACGAAGGAATCGTAATGTAGTTAAACTTCGTGAAAATGACTAAATATTTTGAGAAAAATCTATTTTATATATATCATTAAAAATGATATAATAAAAAGGATTTTGTGTAGGTAAAAAAATGAATAATATTAAAAGATTAAAAAGAAAATATCTTCCTAACTATGCGTTAAAGGCAATGCTTCTAGCTCTTGCTGTAAATTTTATGGGATATAATGGAGTTAAGTTTCTGATTCCTTATTTAAAGCTTAAAGATTTGGCTTTTGGCTTTGAGGAATCAATACCATTCCTTCCTGTATTTATTTACATCTACCTTGGAGCCTTTGCTCAATGGATCATAGGATATTTAAGGGTTGCAAGACAGGAAAAATCTTTTGTATATGAAACTATTAGTGCTGAAATTTATGCAAAGATCATATGCATTATATGTTTTATATTCCTGCCTTGTACTTTGGCAAGACCTGAAATAACAGGTACAGATTTTACATCTCGTTTAACAAGCTGGATGTATAGAATGGATTCACCATATAATCTGTTTCCTTCACTTCATTGTCTTGAAAGCTGGTTCTGTGTAAGAACTGCATTTATGGGAAAGAATTATTCAAAATTATATAAGATAAATTCAATAATATTTACTTTGCTTGTGTTTGTATCTACGTTAGTATTAAAACAGCATGTTTTAGTAGATGTATTTGCAGGTGTTTTAGTATATGAAATTGGACTTAAAATAGCAAAAAGGAAACCTATTTTTAAATGAAAAAGAAATTAATGTGGCAGTTAGTTTCTATCGCGATTGCTCTTCTAACTATTCTGGCTGTATTTTCACAAACTGGAAATATGTCCCTTAGTTCGCTTAAGTCATCGCTGGAAGGAGCTAATCCATTCTATTTAACTTTAGCTGTCCTTTCTATGTTTGGATTCATAATATTTGAAGGGGAAGCTATATTAGTGATTATTAAAAGTACAGGTTACAGAAGAAGTCATTGGCAGGGGCTTTTATACAGCTCTTCTGATATTTATTTTTCAGCAATCACTCCTTCAGCATCTGGAGGACAACCGGCTAGTGCCTTTTTCATGACAAAAAGCGGAGTGCCTCTAAGTGTTACCACTGCTGCTCTTCTGCTTAACCTGGTAATGTATACTGCTGCAATCCTTGTTATAGGAGCTGTGTGTATCGTATTTCAGCCATTAACCTTCCTGAATTTCCATACACCGGGAAGAATCTTTATAATCATTGGTTATATTGTAATTGCCTTCCTGGGTAATACATTCTGGCTGATGCTTAAAAAGAAAAAGCTTTTAGAAGCAATGGTGGTTAAAGTCTTAAGATTCCTGAAGAAGGTAAAGATCTTAAGAAAAACAGATAATAAGGTTATAAAATTAAAGAAAAAAATGGAGAATTATGCAGAGGCTGCAAGACAGATGTCTGGTCATACAAGAACGCTTTTATTAGTATTTCTGTTTAATCTTCTGCAAAGATTATCTCAATTAATGGTTCCGGTGTTTATGTATCTCGCTCTTGGGGGGAAGAAAGATAATGTATTCACTCTATGGGTTACACAAAGTCTTGTAACTATAGGTTCTAATTGTATGCCGATCCCTGGTGGAATGGGCGTTACAGACTACCTTATGTTAGACGGTTTTGGAAAGATAATGACACAGGAAGCTTCAGCTCAGCTTGAATTGCTAAGTCGTAGTCTTTCATTCTACATTTGTGTACTCATTTGCGGATTAACTATGTTAGTAGGATACATTCAAATTTTAAGGAGAGAGAAGAAAAAATGATAGGTTATTATAATTATACAGTTTGGCTTACATATTTATCACTTTTATCAGCAGTTACAGGGATAATAATATCACTCTATGGTATGGGACATCCATACATCGGTATGTATTGTCTTATGTTCAGCGGATTATGCGATGCATTTGATGGCAGAGTTGCCCGCACAAAGAAAAATAGAACTGAAACAGAATGTAAATATGGTATTCAGATCGACTCATTATCAGATCTGGTTGCTTTCGGAATACTTCCTGTATGTATAGGAATAGCTATGATAATCTCTGGTCCAGGGCTTGAAGGTATCCCACATATTGCTTTTAAGAAGCTTCATTGGGTTACAGTTGTATTAATTATATTAATAATGCTCTTCTATGCTCTTACAGCTATGATAAGACTTGCATACTTCAATGTAGTTGAAGAAGAAAGACAGAAAACTGAAGAAGGCTGCAGAAAGACTTATGTAGGTCTTCCTGTTACAGCATCAGCTCTTGTTTTCCCTACTATCCTTCTTATTCAGTATGCTACACCAATGGATGTTACACCATTATATTTCTTATTTATGCTTCTTATCGCTATTCTTTTTGTATCAAATATCAGCGTAAAGAAACCTGGATTAAAGGGAATTCTTATTATGGTTGGTTTTGGAGTTATTGAAGCTGTCCTTATAGCATTGAGGTATCCACGTGGATAAGATATTACATTTTTTATATACAACATTTCCAGGCAGAGTCATTCTTAAAGGACTTACATTAAAGCAGGTTTCTGTTATGGCAGGAAAGTTTCTTGACAGCCACTTATCTAAACCTTTAATAAAGCCCTTTGCTGAGAAAAACAATATAGATCTTTCTATATGTGAAAGAGATAAAATATCAGATTATGATAATTTTAATGATTTCTTTACAAGACAGTTAAAGGATGGCATGAGACCTATAGGTCAGGATGAAACAAGGCTTATGGCTCCTTGTGACGGGCTTTTATCTGCCTATGTTATAACTGAAGGTCTTGTAATACCAGTAAAAAGAAGCTGTTATAAAGTAAGTGATCTTCTTCATTCAAAGAAGCTGGCTAATGAATATAATGGCGGACTTTGCCTTGTATATCGTCTTTCTGTAAATCATTATCATAGATATGTATACTGTGAAAGCGGAATAAAAGGAAAAAATCATAGGATAAATGGTGTCCTTCATACAGTTCAGCCTATTGCTTTAAGACATGAACCGGTTTTTACTGAGAATCAGAGAGAATTCGTACAGATAAAGACTGAGAATTTTGGGAAAATGATACAGATGGAAGTTGGTGCTCTTCTAGTTGGAAAAATAAAGAATCACCATCTTAAAGCTAAAAAGGTCCTTCGAGGTGAAGAAAAAGGATACTTTAAATATGGCGGTTCTACCGTTATAGTTCTTGTTAAAAAAGATTATATTGGAAATATTGATCCAAAGTATTATCTCAATACATTACATAATATTGAGACTCCTGTTAAGATGGGTCAGTATTTATAAAAAAAAGTGGACGTTACTGTCCACTTTTTTTAAGCTCTTCTAATACTTTTGCAGCAAGTTCACTACCATGATTTGAAGCGTAAGTAGCCCATTTTCTTGCTTTTTCATGATTTTTCTCACATTCATATTTACCTGTAAGATATCCTTCTGCAAGTAATGCTGCTGCTTCAATATCACCCACAGCGGCTCTGTCTATAAAATCAAATTTTGTATTAGGTTTAAATTTAACTTTGCACTGACCTGGTTTTGTCTGAAATATATGCATCTTTATATCTCCTGTAAATAAATAAAACGTTCGTACTATAACGAACGTTTTATATGATAGCATAATTATATTATTCTAGGCAATACTATTTTTTTGAGATCTCAATGATAAGATCAGCCATTGATTCAGCATCCATAAGGGTTGTATTTAAACAACAATCATAGGATTCGATATTGCCCCATTTCATTGAGGTATAATAATTGAAATATGAAGCTCTGGCTTTATCTTCTTTAATTATCTGATCTTTAGCCTTCTTCTCATCCAGATTAAATCTTTCCATTACGATCTTAATACGTTCCTCAAGAGGTGCATAAAGAAAGAAATTATATACATTATTGAAATCACGTAAAACATAATTAGAACAACGTCCAATTATTACACATGATTCATTTCTTGCTATGGTCTGAATGGTATTATAGGTTGCCATAAAGGCCTTTTGATTGATATTCATTCCATAACCGGAATTATCAAATGAATATGCAAATGCATATGGATCCATAACTACAGAATATAAAAAGCTGTTGGTTGGCTTTTCATCCATTTCATCTAAAAGGTCTTCCCATAGTCCGGATTCTTTAGCGGCTTTTTTAATAAGCTGCTTATCATAACAGGTGACTCCCAGCTTTTTAGCTACCAGTTCACCAATCTGTCTTCCGTTGCTACCAAATTGTCTTCCAATAGTAATAATCTTATTCTCAGCCATATATAACACCCCTAACATATTTTT
The DNA here is from genome assembly GCA_017420535.1 of Eubacterium sp. Lineage (GTDB taxonomy): Bacteria > Bacillota > Clostridia > Lachnospirales > Lachnospiraceae > Eubacterium_Q. The sequence continues at coordinate 10,032 of JAFOIV010000049.1, forward strand.
TTATCAGGATATTTCGCATCTCCCTGATAAAATTTATTTTATCATATATCTTTGTATTTGTCAGCGATTTTATTAAAATAATCTAAGTTGTCAGACACGCTTTTTGAAAGATCATTCATTCTCTTTTCCTGATTATAGGTACTGATAATGAAATTATAATCATTAGCAGCAATGGTCTTTTCCATTTCTATATAAACAGGATCTTTTTCGAATTTAGTCTTTATTGCTCTCTCTCCGTCCTTTAGACCCAGTCTGAATTTGATCTTTTTATCGTCTTCAAGGAAGTTAAGAGTTCCAGTAATAAGATCCCCTAGATCATGACTAGGACTGATCTCAGTGAATTCTGCATCCTTATAAAGAGATGTATCTACAGTCTTACCATAGCTAAGGAAAATGATGATAAACTTTCTTATTCCCTTCTTATAAAGAGGTTCGATAGGATTATTATCTGTTAATCCTCCATCTCGATATTTCCTTTCATCTATTATGATAGGCTCATAGATTACAGGAAGTGCAGTTGAAGCCATAAGATATTTCTTAAGATTTTCCTCAGATGAATTATCTACTTTTACATATTTAACTTTATATGGTTCTTCAGTTATATCACTTATGGAAAAATAGATATCGTATTTGCTGGCTTTAATTACCTTTTGATCTATATAGGTATCAAAAAGGCGGTTCATCTCATCTCTTGAGAAAAATGGACGGCTGTCTTTTATCATCTGAAGATCAAAGTCAAAAACCACGTCCATATCGATATCATCCCATATCTTTTCTAAGAGATCTTTATCACCCATGGCATATATTACAGCATTTACAGCACCTATTGAGGCTCCGGATATTGCTGTAACATCTTTTAATATACCAGCTTCATCTAAAGCTTTAAGGACACCGGCCTGATAGGCGCCTTTTCCGCCGCCTCCAGCTAAAACCAGACCTATCTTTTCTTCACATATCTTTTCTTTTGCCATATTAATCCCCCATTATTTACTTATCTTATCTGACCATCTCCATAGATCATATACTTTGATGAAGTAAGTGCAAGAAGTCCCATTGGTCCTCTGGCATGTAATTTCTGTGTTGAAATACCGATCTCAGCTCCAAAACCGAATTCAAAGCCATCAGTAAATCTTGTGGAAGCATTTACATATACGCAGGCTGAATCAATCTGTTTAAGGAACATCTGAGAAGCATTATAGTCTTCTGTGATAATAGATTCTGAATGACCGGTGCTATATTTATTGATATGAGCGATAGCTTCTTCTATTGAATCTACAATCTTTACAGATATTTTCTTTGCAAGATACTCTGTAGCATAATCTTCTGAATCAGCAGGAAGGATAAGATTACTGATGGACTGAGAAGCCTCATCACCCTTCATTTCTACTTCGTCACTGGTAAGATCTGCAGCAATAAGAGGAAGAGCCTTTTCAGCTATATCCTTATGGATTACAAGAGATTCTGCGGCATTACATACACCAAGTCTCTGAAGCTTGGCGTTTCTTATTATCTTTATTGCTTTATCAATATCAGCATATTTATCTACATATATATGGCAGTTACCGGTTCCTGTTTCAATCACAGGGACAGTTGCATTCATTACCACATTCTGAATAAGACCCTTACCACCACGTGGGATTAAAAGATCAAGATAATCATTCTGTTTCATTAACTGATTAACAATCTCTCTATCAGTGTTATCAATAAGGATAACAGCATCTTCTGTAACCTTGGCTTTAGATAATGCATCTCTTATAATATTTGACAGGGCGATATTTGAATTAATGGAATCTGAACCGCCACGAAGTACAGCCACATTTCCTGATTTAAAGCAAAGAGCAAAGGAATCTACAGTAACATTTGGACGGGATTCGTAAATGATACCGATAACACCCATAGGAACTCTTACCTGTTCTATGATAAGGCCGTTAGGACGTACCTTTCTTAAAAGGCCTTCACCAATAGGATCATCTAACTGAGCAATCTGTCTAACGCCTTCAGCAATAGCTTCGATTCTGTCATCTGTAAGACGTAATCTGTCTAAAAGAGAATCTGGCATTCCATTTTCTTCACCATTAGAAAGATCAATCTTATTGGCTTTGATAATCTCCGATTTTCTAGAACATAATTCATCGGCAACCATAAGAAGAGCTTTATTCTTCTTAAGGGTTTCTAAGTTTGCCATTTCAACTGAGGCTGTCTTTGCTCTCTCTAATAAACTGATAAGATCGTACATAATATCCTCCCTCTTCATTTCCTATATCATCATTTTTAATATCTTCATTTTTAATTTTGATCACACCACTACTTAAAACCCGTTCTTCTGTAATAACTATATCAGGTCTTATATCTGTGGGCTCAAGCTCTATAAGTTCATCGCTTAACTGACAGTCATAACATATTGCGGCAGTGAGAATACCTTTTTTATCCTGAAGATATCTGTCATAAAATCCACCGCCATAACCTACTCTTCCTCTATCAATATCAAATGCTACTCCAGGCATTATCATTAATACTTTTAAAGCATCTGATGGATCATAGATAAATCTTTCCTGGTTGTCAGGTTCTAAGATACCTTTAAAGCCTGAACTTGTAGATTCTTTTCCATAGTATCGGTAAAAACTCATATTCTTTCCCTCTACTCTGGGAATATAGATTTCTATACCAAGTTTAATAGCCTTATCCATTACATTTCCAATATGGATCTCACTTCCAAAAGCCATATAGGAAAGAAGGATATCGGGCTTAAAATATTCAATTAAATTCCAGACTTCTCTATTTATTTTTTTGGTTTTTGAATGAATCACTTCTGGTTTTTGGTCTAGTCTGGCGCAAAGCTTGCTTTTTCTTACATCATGTTTACTAATCATATTCTTAATTTAAATATTTCTTATGAACAATAAAATCAGTTACATCAAATTCAGGATCATCGTGGGCTAAGAAGATTGTTCCTACATCCTCTCCGTTAAGAAGCTGTATGATATGATCCAGATTATCTGAATTAATGATAGCCATATCTGTTCCTGAGTCAGTTGCGATTTTAGCTGCGGCTATCTTTGTAGCCATACCGCCTGTTCCGTATCCAGATCCTGCCCCTTTAGCCATTGCAGCAATCTCTGTGGTTATCCTTTCAACTATAGGGATACGTTTTGCATCCTTATTTTTACCTGGATCATCAGTATATAAACCATCAATATCTGAAAGTACAATGAGAAAATCTGCATTGGTAAGACATGCACATATTGCAGAAAGTGTATCATTGTCACCAAATTCAATTTCTTCTGTGGCTACTGTATCATTTTCATTTACAACAGGAATGATATCCAGATCAAGAAGCTGAATAAGGGTATTCATGGCATTTCTTCTTCTTTCATCATTTGTGATAACATCAAATGTAAGAAGTACCTGAGCTGCAAGATGATTATATTCTCTAAAGAGTTTCTGATATAACATCATAAGCTCACCCTGACCTAATGCGGCACAGGCCTGTTTCATAGTAAGGGTTTCTGGTCTTCTTTTAAATCCAAGGGATTTAGAACCTACGGCAATGGCACCGGATGAAACCAGTAATACATCTTTTCCCTGATTCTTTATATCAGAAAGAATTCTTACAAGTTTTTCAACTTTGATAAAATCAATCTCTCCTGTCTCTTCATGCATAAGTGATGAAGAACCAATCTTAAGAACTATACGTTTTTTATTTTTTAATAAATCTTTTCTGTCCATATCAATTTCCAATCTATTTATTTATAAGATAATATACTAAATTTTCAGCCTGTTTTATACCGTCCTGAGCCGCTGATGTTATTCCACCTGCATATCCAGCCCCTTCTCCAGTAGGGAAAAGGCCACTAAATCCAGGAGCCATACCACTATCATCTCTTAAGATCCTTACAGGGGACGAAGTACGGGATTCAACCCCGGAAAGCACTGCGTCACTGTTATCAAAACCTTTGATAGTACGTGAAAAATTATGGATTCCTTCAACCATAGCCTGATAAACGTATGGAGGAAGAAGTGAACTTAAGTCGCTCATCTGGTATTTACCCTTAATTTGCGGGACAGTATCTCCAAACTTCTTAGTTATATTACCTTTTTCAAAGTCTCCAAAGGTCTGAACAGGTATTGCGCCATTTCCAGCCTTGTAGAACTTTTCCTCAATACTTTGCTGAAAAGCAATGGCAGAAAGAGGATCATCGCCTGGATAATCATCAGGGGTAACTCCTACAACTATTGCGCTGTTGGAATTTTCGCCGTTTCTGCCGGAATAGCTCATGCCATTTACCACCATAGAATTCTCATCGCTGGAGGCATTTACCACATATCCCCCAGGACACATGCAGAATGAAAAGACACTTCTTTCATTGCTGGCATGATAAGTTAATTTATAATCCGCAGCGGGATATTTATCTTTAATATAACTAGTCTTATATCTGTCTTTATCGATCAGTTCTCTTTTATGTTCTATACGAAGACCTAAAGCAAAAGGTTTTTGCTCCATTGAAACCTTTTTATCATTAAGCATGGAAAATGTATCTCTTGCGCTGTGACCTATAGCAAGGATTACTGCAGGGGATGTTATTTCATATTCCGTATCTTCATCTTTTATGACTAATTTATAGATATCATTTTGTTTTTCTATTTCTTTAACAAGAGAAGAAAATCTTACCTCTCCACCCAGGCGAACTATCTCTTCTCTCATATTTTTCATAACAGTTTTTAAAACATCTGTACCAATATGAGGTTTTGCATCATAACAGATCTCTTCCTTTGCACCAAATCTATGAAAGGTCTCTAATACATCTTTAATGATGCCAAATTTATCTTTATTACCTGTAAAAAGCTTTCCATCTGAAAATGTTCCAGCGCCGCCTTCACCAAAGGATACATTGCTTTCTTTATTAAGGCTTCCACCATTCCAGAAATTTTCTACATCTTTTGTTCTTTCTTCTACTGCCTTGCCTCTTTCAAATACAATAGGAGAAAGCCCCGCCATGGCAAGCTTTAATGCGGCAAAATAACCAGCCGGACCACTGCCTACCACAACCGGGTGTCCCATAACATTTATCTTTTCTTCAAGATTATTTTTCGTATTTTCCTCGTTTAATTCTGGAACAAAGATATATTTTTTAGGATTGGTTAACGTAATATTTTTATGGTTACCTTTACCGATTATCTTCTTTTCAAGATTAGGATCTAAAGATACATAGGCAGATATAACATAATGAATATTATCTGATTCTCTAAGATCTAAAGATCTCTTATGGATCTTAACCTCTTTTATCTTATCAGTATGCAGGACTTTCTTTATTGAGCGCTCTAAATCCTCATGACTATAATCATATTTAAGTTTTAGATTTGAAACCAGTAACATTTACATATTCCTTCCTGCTTTTATACCACTTAAAAATGCATAGGTGAGATTATAACCTCCGCATTTTCCTAAGACATCTGTTGCTTCACCTGAAACATAGAGTCCCTTTATATTTCTTAATTCCATGGTAGCTGGATCTATCATAGATGTAAGGATTCCTCCGCTGGAGGCTTGAGACATATCAAAATCCATCTTACCTTTTACATTAAGAGTATAATTCTTCATTAACAGATACAGTTCATGTATCATATCTTCGTTAAAATCGTTTCCTGTCAGACTCTTATTATCTATATTTTTAAGAAAATTATCAAGTATAAATGATGCCAATTTATCATTTATAAGGCCATTTAATATGGCATTAGGCTTTCTATATCCTGATTTATCAAAAAGGGCCTTAAAACCATCGTAAGGCACCTCAGGAATAAGGTCTAAAGAAATCTTATCCCCTTTATTCAGATAATAAGACATATTAAATATTACAATACCGGAAATGCCATAATCAGTAAACTGGATCTCTCCCTCTTCTTCATAGGCCTTTTCATCTTTATATACTGTAACTTTCCCTTTGGTCCTTACGCCGGATATTTTACTAAGATCCTCTTTTATTATAAGAGGGCAAAGGGCTGCCTCATATTTTTTATATAAAATACCAAGGGAATCATATATTGAATAGATATTTTCATTTGCAGTTCCTAGCTTTGGGTATGAAAATCCCCCGGTGGCAAATAGAATTTTTCTTCCAATATGGCTTTCATTATTATTAAGAATTACCTTAAAGCCTTCATTTTCTTTTTTAATATCAGAAACTTCATGGTTATATCTAAAGGATATATCATATCGTCCTGCTTCATCTTTTAAGGCCCACACAACGGAAGATGCCTGATTTGATAAAGGATAAACATATCCATCCCTGTCATAGGTATAGATTCCTATTGAATTAAAGAATGAAATGATATCTTTTGAGGGATCAGGCCCATTTATCTGAAAAGCAAAATCATTTTCATAATATGAATCTGGTGATAATTTAAGATTAGTTAGGTTGCAGCGGCCGTTTCCGGTGGCATACAGCTTCTGACCACATTTCTTATTCTTATCGATTATTAAGATATTTTTTCCTTTTCTTCCTGCAGTTATGGCAGCTGTAAGGCCTGAGGCTCCGGCTCCCACAATTATAATATCATAAGTCATGTTTTTTCCTTTTATAAAAAAGGTTCAGAACAAAAAAGTTCTGAACCCATATTTTTTTACTCTACAATGAATCCTGATATATTATTTGATTCCATAACACAGACACAAGTCTTACCTGGATTTAAAACCATCTCACTGCCATCTTCAAATGTCCAGTGGGTTGAATCTTCTTCGCTGGCTTTATACCAGTTAACAGGAACATATTTACCATCTGTTACAAGATATCCACTACCTGATCCAACGAAATCTACATTGAGATAACCCTTTGAATCAAGAACCTGATGATCACAGAACTGAACAAGAACGTTCTTAAAATGAAGCTGATTCTCAGTCTGATCATCATAATGAACATCACCATACTCAAATCTTATATATTCTTTTCTTTCCTTGTCGTATTCAAACCAAGGATCACTATAATCATTATGACGTATAGTTACCTTATTTGCAGGCTGACCATTGGCCATGTCTTTATCTTCTTCATTGAACTTATATGGCTTCTGGTACCAGTCATGATGCTCTGTATCATAACCGTAGCTTGCAATCTGTCCATCAATACCATCGCTTGATGTATAAGCATTATGAGGAGCTACACGATTTGTATCTCTGTAGAAACCGCCATCATAAAGACCATTGATATTATCAAGTCTGCCGTAATTTGAGCAGTCATTCTGAGCATATGTTGAATATCCAAAATGAACATATACTGCATCATATTCTACAGCTTTACGAAGGTAATAATGTCTTGCTGATCTGACAGGTCCGATTCTGTCAAGATTGCTCCAGTCAGAATAAATTGCCATAAGACGTGTGATACCGCCTTCAACAAGACAATCGTAAATGATATCTGCCTTCTCTATATTTGACTGAGGAAGAGCTACATCAATGTTATTGATCATAATTGCAACAGGTCTCTTCTTTGCCTGTTCTGGTGTTACCCACTCACCATTAAGATCATTCTGAACAAGTCCTTTATGAGGATCAGTTTCTGGTGCTTTCTCATTTAACATTGGACTGTCAGTAAGAGTAACAGCATATGTTGGCTCTTCAGTTGCTTCAGTTGTTGTTTCTGTTTCTTTTTTTCCGCATCCTGTAAAGAGTGATAAGCCCATCATAGATACAAGAAATGCAGATAAAACTCTCTTCTTATTCATAGTCCCTAGTGTATCCCCTTTTGTTTAATATATCATTCTGCGTTCTTTCCATAACTTCTCTTTCATCATCATTCATATGATCATATCCAAAGAGATGAAGCATGCTGTGAGCAGTAAGAAAAGCAACCTCCCTTTTCTCGCTATGTCCAAAGTCTAGTGCCTGTGATCTTACTCTGTCTAGATTAAGGACAATATCTCCTAGCAGCATTTCCCCTGTTTCAGGATTAAAATACTCACTTGGATTCTCTTCAACAAGTGAAAGATCTGCTGGCTCATTAAAGTCCAACATTGGAAATGAAAGAACATCTGTAGGTGCATCAATTTGGCGTTCTGCTTTATTGATCTCATGAATACCATCATTATCCGTCAGGATAACTTCCACCTCACACTCATAAGGGCAGTTAAGATAATCAATAGAATATTCAATGATATCCTTAATTATTGTATTAAATTCCTCTGGATAAGATAATTCTTTATCTTCAGTGATTGTTATAGTCATAACTTGCCTTTCTGAACTATATATTGTGATGGTGAAATGAACACACCCAAAATCTATGTTATTATACTATAAAAACATCTCTAATTCAATAACTGTATGGGTTTTAATCATTTTTGATAAAATGAAAACTAGCGTTTATTAGGATGATTTTTCCATTTTTCCTGACTGTCCGGATGCTTTTTTTCATAGTTTTCGTAAGCTTCAACAATCTTTTGTACTAAAGGATGTCTTACTACGTCTTTGCTGGTAAGCTGGCACACAGAAATACCCTCGATATTCTTTAATATCCTAAGGGCGGTATCAAGGCCTGATACAGCACCTGCCCCTAAATCCTTCTGGGAAGCGTCACCGGTTATAATTGCCTTAGAACCAAAACCTATACGTGTAAGAAACATCTTCATCTGAGCCGGAGTTGTATTCTGAGCTTCATCTAAAACTATAAAGGCATTATCCAGGGTACGTCCACGCATATATGCAAGAGGCGCAACTTCAATAAGTCCCTTTTCCATATTCTTCTGAAATGCTTCTGCACCCATGATCTCATATAAGGCATCATAAAGCGGACGAAGATAAGGATCTATCTTACTCTGCAGATCACCAGGTAAGAATCCTAACTTTTCACCGGCTTCAATAGCGGGACGAGTAAGAATTATCCTCTCAACTTCATTTTTCTTAAAAGCTGTAATTGCTTTAGCCATGGCAAGATATGTCTTACCAGTTCCGGCAGGGCCGGTGCCAAAGATTATCATATTTTTATCGATAGCTTCAACATATTTTCTCTGACCGAATGTTTTTGGTTTTACTGCTCTTCCACTGATGGTATGGCAAATAACATCTGAAGAAGCAAGATCGCTTACCTTTTCGCCTGCACCATCTAATTTAAGGGATACGGAGTAATCTACACTTTGCTCGCTGATTGTTTCATGTTTCGAAGCCATTTTATAAAGATCCATAATTACATCACTGGCTTTATCCACCAAGGATTCTTCACCGGATATTATAAGTTCATCACCCCTGATAACATATTCCACAGAGAAAGCTCTTTCGATCTTTTTAATATTCTTATCAAACTGACCGAATATAAGCTGGACTATATCCTGAGGAATATTTAGTTTTTTCTCTACATATGCCATTACTTTTCTCTCCTACACATATGATAAATGTATCTAAAACTAGAAAAAGCACCTTGGGAAATATCCCAAGGTGCTAGAACATTTTACTTATTTAAACTTGCGCTTTCTTGCAGCCTCAGACTTCTTCTTACGTCTTACAGATGGCTTCTCGTAATGTTCTCTCTTACGAATTTCCTGCTGGATACCAGCCTTAGCACAATTTCTCTTAAATCTACGAAGAGCGCTATCTAATGTTTCATTTTCTTTAACTATTACGCTTGACATTTTTCTTTTTCCCTCCCTCCAGTTGTGAAGTTTACTGTGCTGTAAACAACTGTTTGGGTTTACAAAAATCGCACATTGGTTATTATATCTATAATCTATTATTAAGTCAATAATAAATTTAATATAATTCTTAAAAAAATCAAAATTTATTTATTAAGCTGATTTTTAACTTCTTCTACACCGGCATTAAGTGCATCATTTATCTTAGATGCATCCTTACCACCAGCCTGAGCCATGTTAGGACGTCCACCACCGCCGCCTCCAACAATTGGAGCAATCTTTTTGATGATATTTCCGGCATGAACACCTGCAGCTACTGCATCATCACTTGCCATAACTATAAGGCTTACCTTATCAGATAAATCTGATGCCATGATGATAACTGCCTTACCAAGCTTAGCCTTGTAATCATCTCCAAGAGTACGAAGAGCATTTGGATCGATTCCTTGTACAGCCATAGGAAGAACCTTAACATCTCCTATTTCTACAACAGCATCATCTGCATTAGAAGCTGCAGCTTTAGCCATCTTATCCTTAAGGCTGTTATTCTCTGACTGAAGAGCTTTAATCTCTTCAAGCATTGAAGTAATTCTTTCTGAAAGTTTTGAAGGCTCTGTCTTAGCAAGTCTTGAAGCTTCAGCAATCTTTTCCTCAAGCTCATTATAATATTCTAATGCTCCCTTAGAAGTAAGAGCTTCAATACGTCTTACACCAGCAGCAACACCCTGCTCAGATACGATCTTAAATGTACCGATAACTGAAGTATTCTTAACATGGGTACCACCACAAAGTTCTACAGAAAATCCGCCCATATTTACAACACGAACAGCTTCTCCATACTTCTCTCCGAATAAAGCCATAGCACCAGTCTTTTTAGCTTCATCAAGAGTCATAACTTCTGTATTTACTGTAAGGTCTGCAGCAATCTCATTATTAACGATCTCTTCAACCTTCTTTATCTCTTCAGCTGTCATAGCCTTATCATGTGAAAAGTCGAAACGAAGTCTTCCTTCTGTAACAAGAGAACCTGCCTGTTCAACATGATCTCCCAGTACCATCTGAAGTGCCTTCTGAAGAAGGTGAGTTGCACTGTGGTTCTTTGAGATAAGTGCTCTTCTTTCAGAATCTACTGAAAGCTTGACAGAATCCCCTGTCTTGAATTCTCCTTCTGCCACATATCCTACATGAGCAATCTTCTTACCAGCTACATGGATTGTGTCTTTAACTACAAATTTAGCATTGTTTGATGTGATAACACCTGTATCGCCAATCTGACCACCCATTGTTGAATAGAATGGAGATTTTTCAACGATGATAGTTCCTTCATCGCCATTAGATAATGAATCAGATGAAGCCTCATTTTTAGCGATAAAGATGATCTTACTTTCTGTTTCAAGTTCTGTATATCCAGTAAACTCTGTATCTTTTTCGTCTTTGATAGCTTCAAAAACCTTAGAATCAGTTGAAAGCTTAGCTGAGAAATTCTGGTTTTCCCTTGCCTTCTGTTTTGCTGATTCCATAGCCTTATCAAAGCCAGCTTCATCAACCTTAAGTCCCTCTTCTGCAGCCATTTCTACAGTAAGTTCGATAGGGAATCCAAATGTATCATAGAGATAGAATGCTGATTCACCATCGATTGAACCTGAAGCCTTCTTCTCATCTAAGATCTTCTTAAATTCCTTCATACCGTTTTCAAGAGTGCTTTCAAATCTAGCAATCTCTTTGCTTAACTCATTTAAAATGAATTCACGGTTCTTTAAAAGAAGTGGATAGCTGTCATCATAAACTTCATCAATATAGATTTTTGCAAGATCAAGAAGGTTTTCTTTATTTAAACCAAGAGTACGTCCGTGACGAACTGCTCTTCTGATAAGTCTTCTAAGAACATATCCTGCACCTACATTTGAAGGAAGAAGCTTTGCTGAGTCACCGATAAGCATAACACTTGTACGCATATGGTCAGCTAAAACTCTCATAGATTTTGTAAGCTTCTCATCTTTACCATATTCAGCGCCTGAAATCTTTTCAATGAAAGCAATGGCTGATGTAAAGAGGTCAGTCTTATAAACGTCCTTTGTACCATTAAGGAAGGCAAGGATTCTTTCAAGTCCCCAACCTGTATCTACATTCTTCTGCTTAAGAGGTGTAAGATGTCCATCTTTATGCTTTTCATACTGCATAAATACATCATTACCGATTTCTGTATATTTACCGCAATCACAACCGGGACCACAGTTAGGACCACAATCAGGGACATCAGCGATGTAGAACATCTCACTGTCAGGGCCGCAAGGGCCATATTCAAGTCCCCACCAGTTATCCTCTGCAGGAAGATAATAAATATTCTCTTTCTTGAAACCTGATTTGATACGGCAGGCAGCTCCTTCTTCATCTCTTGGAGCATTCTCGTCACCAGCAAATACAGTTGAAGCAAGATGATCAGGATCAAAACCGAAAACCTGAGTAAGAAGCTCAAAGCTCCATTTGCAACGGTCTTCCTTGAAATAATCTCCAAGACTCCAGCTTCCCATCATCTCGAAAAATGTTACGTGGCTCTTGTCACCAACTGAATCTATATCATTTGTACGAACACAACCCTGTACGTTACAGAGTCTTGTACCTAATGGATGTTTTTCTCCTAAAAGATATGGCATAAGAGGCTGCATTCCGGCTACATTAAACATAACACCTGTAGAACCGTCTGATACAAGTGAAACTGCACCTACATCTACATGTCCTCTCTCTTTGTAAAATTCAATCCAAGTCTTTCTTAGTTCTTTTGAAGTAAATTGTTTCATCCTAAATAATCCTTCCTAAGTTAATAAAGTTACTTTATATATTTTAAGAAATATCCTATTACTGCTTCTCTCTTTCTGCCAGTTCCTTTGTTACATCATCCCAGGTCATATTCTTTTCAACCATTAAAGTCATTAAGAAATACATAAGGTCTGATATCTCAAATTTTAAGTCTTCCGGATCAGGATTTTTGGCTTTAATTATAACCTCTGTAGCCTGATCACCGAACTTACTAAGCATTTTATCTATTCCTTTTTCGAAGAGATAATTTGTATATGAACCGTCCTTAGGATTCTTACGTCTGTCAGAAATAACATCATAAACATCCTTGAACACTGTAAGAGGATTCTTATCATTATACTCCTTTTTAACCAAAGGAGTAAAGAAACAACTTCTATTTCCTGTATGGCAGGCTGCACCTATCTGAGAAACCTTAGCAAGTATGGTATCTTTATCACAGTCAATATCTAAAGATTTAACAAATTGATAATGTCCGCTGGTTTCACCTTTAAGCCATAAGCTGTTTCTTGAACGAGAAAAATAAGTCATACGTCCTGTTTCAATAGTCTTATTAAAGGATTCCTCATTCATATAAGCCATCATAAGGACTTCCCCATTCTTATAATCCTGAACGATACATGGTACAAGCCCCTTGTCATCTTTCTTAAAGTCAGCAAAATTAATACTGCTATTAAAAAGATTTACAGGAACATTCTGTCTGTGACAGGCCTGTTTTATGCTCATAACGTCATGTCTTTGAAGATTATATAAGGAAATGCTTTCTGCAGAAGTTTCAGCCATTATAGTAGCTATCTTTTCTTCATCTGTTGAATAGGAAGAAGCAATAACCGGAAGGCCTACTTCTGTTCTTATTTTCTTAACTATATCTATATAATTATCTAACTTGTCATAATGAAGAAGTAAAAGTTCCCCTGCTCCATTTTCCTTTAACTGTTTTCCATAAGTAATCGGATCTTCACAGGTTGTAAGATCAATGGTGGCAACAATTCTTTCAGAACCGAATCTGTCGGCACTTTCTCTTACAATGGAAATGTCATTTAAAGGAGCTGTCTTCATGCATACTTTAGATGCACCAGCATAAAGGAGCTTCTTTACATCTTCTAATTTTCTTACACCACCGCAGGCAATAAGAGGAATATCAATACTTGCTGTTATTTCCTTTATAACAGAGATGTTCTCTTCAAGGGTAGCTCTTGTGGCTGAACTATCGAAGAAAGCTATAGCATCAGCACCAGCATCGTTATAGAAAAGAGAATCCTCTAAAGGGTTTTCCATGGTAACACAGGTAATGATCTTCTTATTATACATAATCCTTAACCTCCTTCTTTAAATTGATCCCTTAGTTGAAAGTACCCCGCCATTTAATCTAGGATCATAACCTACAGCAAGACTTAATGCATTTGCGAAGCCCTTAAATGCAGCTTCGATGATATGATGAGTATTGCTTCCGGTAATCTGTTTTATATTAATATTCATTTCTGCACTATAACTTACAGCATAGAAGAATTCCTTAACCATCTCTGTATCAAATGTACCAAGGATTGGCGCATCGAGACTAAGATCATAAACAAGATAAGGTCTTCCTGAAAGATCAACTGCAGCAGCTATAAGCGCTTCATCCATAGGCATCATAAAACCAGCATATCTTCTGATACCGGCCTTATCCCCTAAAGCTTTTTTTATAGCCTGGCCCAGTACGATTCCTACATCTTCAATAGTATGGTGTGAATCTACATAGAGATCCCCCTTACATTTTACTGTAAGATCAAAGAATCCGTGCTTTGCAAAGCTGTTCAGCATATGGTCAAAAAAGCCAATGCCTGTATCTATATCAGCTTTTCCACTACCATCAAGATTAATGGTAATGGAAATATCTGTTTCATTTGTTTTTCTGTTGATGGTAGCACATCTTTCTTTCATAATATCCCCCATTAAAATATTAATCCTCTTCTGTAAATCTAACAGCGATTGAATTAGCGTGAGCTGTAAGCTGTTCAGCTGTAGCAAACTTTTCTATATCAGTGTGAACCTTAGAAAGTGCTTCTTTTGAATAGCTTATGATACTTGATTTCTTAACAAAGTCATCTACTCCAAGTGGTGAAAAGAATCTTGCTGTTCCATTTGTAGGAAGAACGTGATTTGGGCCAGCAAAATAATCCCCAAGAGGCTCTGAAGAATAAGGACCAAGGAACATAGCTCCTGCATTCTTTATCTTTGTCATAGTCTCAAATGGATTAGCTGTTAAGATCTCCATATGTTCTGGCGCGATCTCATTTGCTGTAGCAATTGCTTCTTCCATATTATCAGTAAGAAGGATATATCCAAAATTATCAAGTGACTTCTGGATAATTTCCTTTCTTTCAAGACGAGAAGTAAATTTATCAACCCATTCTGAAACTTCTTTAGCAAGTCTTTCGCTGGTTGTAACAAGGATTGCTGAAGCAAGTTCGTCATGTTCTGCCTGTGAAAGCAGGTCAGCAGCCACATATCTTGCATCTGCAGTATCATCAGCAAGTACAAGAACTTCACTTGGGCCGGCGATTGAATCGATTGAAACATGACCGAATACGGTACGCTTAGCCATGGCAACAAAGATATTACCAGGTCCTACTATCTTATCTACCTTTGGAATAGATTCTGTACCGTATGCAAGAGCTGCAATAGCCTGTGCACCGCCACATTTAAAAATCTTATCTACTCCAGCTTCATTGGCAGCTACAAGAGTAAGTGGATAAACCTTACCTTCTGAATTACAAGGAGTACACATAATGATATTTTCAACCCCTGCAACTTTTGCAGGAAGCACATTCATTAAAACTGTTGAAGGATAAGCAGCCTTACCACCTGGAACATAAACACCGGCATACTCGATTGGTGAGATCTGCTGTCCTAAAATGATTCCATCTTCCTTTGTTGTGATCCAGCTGTTTCTTTTCTGAAGTTCGTGATAACTCTTAATATTTACAATAGCTTTCTTAATTACATTTATAAGTTCAGAATCCACCTCGTTATAGGCATTCTTAATCTCTTCTTCAGTAACCTGAATATTAGAAGCATTAATATCAGCTTTATCGAATTTCTTTGTATAGCTAAATAAAGCTGCATCGCCGTTCTGATGGATATCTTCAACTATCTCTTTAACAGTCTTTTCATATGGACCATAATTATCTGGTGTTCTTTTGAGAAGGTCTCTCATTAAGTTCTGCTTTGATGCTGCATCAAGTTTTACGATTCTCATATTAATCTCCTTTATATTTTAGTTATTCTCATTAAGTACTTCATTTAAGTCTGTAAGGAACTTTCTGATTCTTTCATGTTCCATCTTAAGTGACACCTGATTTACAACGATTCTTGCTGAAAGAGGTGTTACTTCTTCGAGTACTGTAAGTCCGTTTTCTTTTAAAGTTGAACCGGTTTCAACTATATCTACTATAACTTCAGAAAGCCCAACAAGTGGTGCAAGTTCCACAGAACCATTAAGTTTGATTATCTCAACAGTCTGATTCTTCTTATTTGTAAAATGAGCCTTGGCAATATTTGGATATTTTGTTGCCACACGGATAATCTCATTTTTCTTAAGAAGTTCTCTTGCAGATTCAGGTCCGCATACACACATACGGCACTTTCCAAAACCTAAATCCATAACTTCATATATATTTCTTCCTTCTTCAAGGATAGTATCCTTACCAACTACTCCTATATCAGCAGCGCCATATTCTACATATGTAGGAACATCGCTTGGTTTAGCCAGGAAGAATTTAAGTCCTAATTCTTCATTTGTAAAAATAAGCTTTCTTGTATCCTTATCTTTCATCTCTTCACATGAGATACCAATCTTTTCAAAAAGCTCCATAGATTTCTTTGCAAGTCTTCCTTTAGCAAGGGCAAATGTAAGATAACGCATATTAAATTTCCTCCTTGATCTCTGATACTGTCTTTTTAACTTCACTCATGTCTTCGGGCTTATAGATGATACAATCATCACCACCGAGGAAATAATAAATTTTATCTACTTCATTACGACTTGCATATTCTTTATATTCATTAAAATCATGTCTCTTTGATTTACGGATAAGCTGAGTCTTAATATTCTTATTTCTTAATTTTTCAGCTAATAATATAGCTTTTTCCTGATCTTCAATATTGTAAAGAATCACAGTGATATCATTTACTGTTTCCTTATCTAAATGCTGTCTTGAAAGAGCCATAAAGAGCTCGTCAACCACAACAGCAAATCCGATAGAAGGAGCATCCTTTCCAAACTGTGGAAGAAGGTTATTATATCTTCCGCCCTTAACTATTGCATCACCTGTTCCATATGTATAAGCACTGAATACGATGCCTGTATAATAATCATAGCCATTAAGAGTTGAAAAATCAAAATCAATATAATTCTCATGATTATAATATGAAACAGCTTTATATACTTTACGAAGTCTTTCAATAGATGAAAGAGCTCTTTTATTTGTTGTATAAGAAGCAGCCTTATCTAAAACTTCCTCTCCACCAAAAAGAGTATCAAATTCTTTAAAACATTTCTTAAGATTATCAGAAATATCAAGAGTTTCTACATATTCACTAAGGCCGAAGAAATTCTTTATCTGGATGAAATCTCTGATTTTTTCTTCAATATCATCTGAAACCCCAGCCTCTTCCATAAGTCCTTTGAAAAAGTCTACATCACCTATTTCAATCTGGAATTCCTTTAAACCAGAAGCTTTAAGACAATCAATGATACTTGCGATCATCTCAGCATCAGCAGCGGATGAATCATCATTTATAAGTTCGCATCCGATCTGTGATATCTCATTAAGCTTACCCTGATGCATAGGGGCATTGATATAAGTCTTTCCACTATAGCAAAGTCTTATTGGAAGTTCTTCATCCTGATAATATTTAGCTGTACATCTGGCAATAGATGGAGTGATATCAGGTCTTAAAACCAGGGTATTATTATTCCTGTCAAAGAATTTGTACATCAGATTAGAAGGGGCTGATCCCTTATCATAATTAAAGATATCAAAGAATTCAAAACTTGGAGTTTCAATATCATGATAACCATACAGATGCAGCACATGATGGATTGAATTAACAAGTGCAATCTTTTTTTCGCATTCAGTTCCATAGATGTCCCTTACTCCTTCAGGAGTGTGCAGCAGTGTTTCTCTCATAACATAAAATCTCCTTATTTTTACATAGTTAGCTATATAATAAAGCAAATCTTTCGGTGATTCAAGGAAAAAGTAAAAACAGAGAACATTTGTTTGCAATCAATTCTTCGCTGTGTTAGAATAAAGTAAACAAATTTTCGATTGTGATCCGGAGGATTTATGGATAAAAATACACTTACTAAAAGACAGGAAGAAATATATGCTTTCATTAAAGACTGCATATTAAATAAAGGATACCCTCCTTCAGTCAGAGAAATTGGTGATAAAGTAGGACTCTCTTCTACTTCTTCTGTTTTTGCCCACTTAGAAGCTTTAGAAAAGAAGGGCTTTATCAGAAGAGATCAATCAAAATCAAGAACCATAGAAATTGTAGACGATGATGAATTTAATCTTTCCAGAAGAGAAATTGTTAATGTTCCGCTTATAGGTGAAGTTGCTGCAGGACAGCCTCTTCTCGCAACAGAAAATATCATGGATTATATCCCTGTACTTCCACAATTCCTTTCAAACAACCAGACCTTTATGCTTAAGGTAAAAGGTGAAAGCATGATCAATGCAGGAATATTTGATAAAGATATTCTTATCGTTGAGCAGACTCCGGAAGTATCTAATGGAGAGATTGCAGTTTGTCTTGTAGATGATTCTGCTACTGTTAAGAGATTTTATAAAGAGAATGGACATTTCAGACTTCAGCCTGAAAATGATTCCATGGAACCTATCATTGTTAATGAATGTACTGTAGTAGGCAGAGTTATAGGTTTAATGAGAACATATAGATGATCTCATATTTAAAGCAAAAAGACCGCCATTTCTGGTGGTCTTTTTTTTGAACCATAGATTAAAAGTCTCTGGATACTGCGTCTCTCCAGGTATGTTCAATATTATAGAACTCTCTCATTTCATCTGAGAAAATATGAACTACTATGTCATAATAATCCAGTAAGATCCAGCCGCTGGATGACTGGCCTTCACGGTTTCTCATGGAATAACCTGCACGGCCCATAGCCTCTTCAACGCTGTCGCAAAGAGCATCCAGCTGAGATTTATTTGAACCTGAAGCTATGATAAAATCATCACATATTGTAGAAAGTTTTGTAACATCAAGGATCTTAATATCAAAGCCCTTTTTGTCGCTTAAAGCTTCGCAGCAAGTGTTTATCATATTATTTATTTCAGTCATTTTTTCACCTGTCTAGTTTTGTTTCATATAAAATTTATATGTTTCATTTGTAAGATCATCTATAGCTAAATCTTTAGTATTAAGATAATCCAATGTGTTTTTAAGAATATGACATATAGATTTATCAATATCCGTAAAGGCTTCTTTTCTGATCTCTGGAAGATCTTTGATCATCTTCCTGTTAGGTTCGATATAATCCGCTACGAAAATGATCTTTTCAAGCATAGTCATATCCGGCTTTCCGGTGGTATGGTAAGTGATGGCAGAAAGAATTTCTTCATCAGTTATGCCATACTTTTCTTTTGCATAGTAAGCCCCAAGCTTTCCATGTAAAAGATCCGGATTTAATTCTTCAAATTTATTAACAGGAAGTCCGAGTTTTTTTGCCTTTTTTAATTTTTCATCAGTAGGTATGCACTTGGCACAGTCGTGTAAAAGTCCAGCACATCTTGCTCTTTTTACATCTACATCATATATAAAGGCCATGCATCCTGCAGTATATTCTACTCCTACAGAATGAACGAACCGCTTTTCAGTTAGTTTTGATCTAAGCTTTTTAACAGCTTCATCTCTATCCATAGCTATTCTCCTGTTCTTAAATCATTATTATTTCTTTTTAATTTTTTCTCCTGGAAAATAGATCTTTGTCTTATCAGGATTTCTCTTGTAAAGAACGATTTTTCTTCCGATAACCTGTACTAGCTCGGAATGAGTGCGTTCAGCAAGAGTATTTGCTACTGTATGAGGATCATCCATGCAGTTCTTAAGAACATTTATCTTAATAAGCTCTCTTGCTTCAATAGCTTCTGATACAGCTGTAGTAAATTCTGGTGTGAGACTTGCCTTTCCAAGGGAAAGTACAGGATCAATATTCATTGCAAGACCTTTTAAATAAGCTCTTTCTTTAGTTGTCATATTCTCTCCTTAATCTTCATGATAATAATCAAATTCATGTCCATAGATACGAACGGTGTCGCCGTCCTGAATACCCAGTTCATTTAACTGATCTAAGATACCGTTATTCTTCATAAACTTCTGGAAGAATACGAATCCCTTCTCATCTTCAAGGTTAGTATAACCAAGCATTCTTTCAATACGTGGTCCCTCAACAAGATATACATCTTTTTCATC